>JAHFDY010000039.1:0-1187 GCA_023248735.1 Myxococcales bacterium | reverse complement strand
GCAGACCTCTTCGCTCGCGCTGACGAGATCGCAAAGAAGGTTCAGCAAGTTGTCGAACGCCTCGAGCCCCTCGCTCGCGAATTGGCCGACCCACGCCTTCACGCGAGCATTCGAGGAACGGCGCAGAACCTCAACGAAGTGCTCGACGCCGTGGCGCACAAAGACTCGCCGGTGCACCGGATGCTCTACGATGAAGAACAAGCACGACGCGTTAGCGCAACACTCGCAAACGTCGAGCGCGCGACGGGCGAGGCTTCTGGTGTCATGAGCGATGTGCATCACGCCACCACGCAGGTGCGTTCAGGGTCGGGGCTTGCGCACAAGGTCCTTTACGACGAACAAGTCGCAAACGATCTCGCGGGTACGATAGGCGAAGTGCGCAAAGCGCTCACCGCCGTGCGTGAGGGCAACGGCATCGCACACACGCTCGTCTACGGTGATGCGAATACGCAAAATCTCCTCGCGAATCTCACCGCGATGTCGCAGGACCTGCGTGGCGTGATTTCAAACATGAAGCAAGGCAAGGGCACACTCGGTGGGTTGCTCGTTGACCCGAGCATCTACGAGGATCTCAAAGCGGCGGTCGGCAATGTCGAACGCAACCAAGTGCTTCGCGCCCTCGTTCGCTACTCCATTCGCCAAGACGACACGCGGTCGCCGGTGACGGTCAAAGAGACCCCCAAGGAAGCCGCTTCGAACAAATAGCGATTGTGAACGAACCGGATCCGCGGTCGCCTCCGGGCCAACCGTGTCCGCCGCTCACGATCTTCGAATTCGATCGATGACGACGCGAATCACTTCTTCATCGTACAGAAGCGAATTGTGACCGCGGCCGTGAAGTATCACCGCATCGTGTCCGGGAAATACTGCGCGGGTGAGACCCGACACCAATCGGTCCTCGCCAGCTACGATGGAGGTGTGAGGCACGTCGTGGCTCTGGCTGCTCGCACGTAGACACCTGAGTACTTTGCTCTCGCGATGCAAGTCGGCGCCCACCGTGAAGAAGCGCAATGGCAGCGCGACCTGGGCTCCACCGAACGGACTCGCGAGCGAAATCGTTTGCGTAACCCGGCGATGACCGCCGAGCTCTTGAACATAGTAGCGAGAAACGACGCCACCCAGGCTGTGGCCGATGAGGTGCACGCGCGCGCCAGTCGGGATTCGATCCATGAGGCGCCGAAGGTTCT
>JAHFDY010000038.1:2111-29308 GCA_023248735.1 Myxococcales bacterium | reverse complement strand
CGTCTTGAGCTCTGGCACGAGCTCTGGTGAGATGGCGTAGTCAAGAGACTGTACCGTCGACTGAGTTGACGAATGTGTTCGGGCATTGTCCGAAGGTGCTGCAGAACCTTCGACTGGCCCTCGTGACTCGGACAGAAAATACGGCGTAACGAGTGGAACCTCTGCGAACGACGACGGCGTCGCCATTGGCGGAAACGGCGCGGCAAGTTCACCTTGCTCCGGCTATGCGGGCGCGTGGTGGAACATCGCGTCAAGAGGAGGCCCCGCGAACATCTCGTTCGCGAGGCGTTCGATCTCCTTGGTCAAGTCACTTTCCGGTTCGGCTTGGGCGACGAAAGCTTCACTTGTAGTCATGGTACTTGCCGACATCCACATTCTCGAGAACGCCAAGTGCGTCTTCGGTGAGCACCGCGGCAGAGCAATAGAGCGAAACGAGATACTGCGCCGCGCCCCGTTGGTTGATGCCCATCAAACGCACCGAGAGGCTAGGCGCGACTTCGCCCTGCAAGCCCGGTTGAAAGAGGCCGATGACGCCGCGCTTCTTCTCACCAGTGCGCATGAGCAAGATGTTGGTCTTGCCATCTTTGATCGCCAATTTGTCCGACGGGATGACCGGCAACCCTCGCCACGTGAGAAATGGCGATCCAAACA
Source organism: Myxococcales bacterium (assembly GCA_023248735.1). GTDB lineage: Bacteria > Myxococcota_A > Polyangia > Polyangiales > Polyangiaceae > JAHFDX01. The sequence continues at coordinate 28,657 of JAHFDY010000038.1, read as the reverse complement.
TGGTGGTCGTTGGCGGTGGAACGCCACGACGTGTGCACTCGCGACCGAATGCGGCGATCGCCCTCGGATGGGCGAGAAAGAACGCGGGTTCCTTCCAAACTCGAGCGATAAGCTCGTCCATGTCATCCGGGGTCGGAGCACCGGAGCGCGTAGCTATGCGCATCGAAGGGACGGCGCTGTTGAGGAGGCCGTAGTTCTCATTGTTGAGGAGCTCATGCTCCTGGCGCTCCTTGACCATTTCGATAAGCACGTTGAGCTGCTCGCGAACCTGATCCATTGGGCTCCGGTAGAGATCGGAGATGCGTGTCTGCACCTGAAGCGTCGTAGTGACGGTGCAGAGCGTGTACTCGCGAGGGCTTTCCTCGTAGTCGATGAGCGCTTCGGGCAGCGCGACCGCGGGCGAAATCCCACACTCGATGTTGATCACACCGGCGGGGCCGCTCTTCACTTGATTGACGCGGTAGACCCCGGCCTCCACGGGCGTCCATGGAAGCAGGCTTGCGAGCCAGCGAGGCGTAACGCCGCTCCATTGAGGCGGTGTCTTGGTCGTATTCGCGAGCTGGCGAGCGGCTTGCGGCGTCAGAGCATTGGGGGGGGTGTCAGGCATTCACGGACTCCTCGAGGAGAAGCGTTAATAGCAATGGGGCGACAACTGTATATTCTTCAGGCCCCTCGTTGTTTGGGAAACGAACGGTCGCGCTGAGGTGAGCTAGCGACGCACCCGCGAGCAATCCGCCGCACATGAAGGTCAACTTTACTTACGGTTTAGGAGATAACCTTGGGTTAGTTAGCGCGGCGTCCGTGTATGTTCCTCTCAGAGGGTCCGTCCAACAGAACGCCGCGCAAGTTCGATAGGACTTCGGGTGTTGGCAAATTAGGTTCTTCAGAACGGCTGCGCTTGACCGTTCTTCGGTAGTAACTCTCAGGGGGACGAACAATGACTCATCGATTCTCGAAACTGGTCTCGTGGTGTGCGGTTTCAATCCTCTCAGCGTCGCTTGTTGGCGATGCGATTGCGGCGTCCGCGCGACCCGCTTCCGGAAAACCGGCTGGCGGCCACGCAGCACCGGCGAGCGATGACGACGGCGGGCACGGCAAAGGTGGCGCGGGGAAGAAGCCCGCAGGCAAGAAGCACGGCGGCAAGAGCCCGAAGAAGGGTGGCAAGGGCGGCAAAGGCCACGCGAAGCCCATGAAGAAGCCTCACAAGCCAATCGGCCCGGCGGTTGCGTACATCGCGCGCGTCGTTGGCCAAGTGAGCAAGGCCGCTGCTAAGGACGAAAGCGCAAAGCAGTGGTTCACCAACGTGTGCATTGCCGAAGAGCTCCTCGAGCAAGACCTCCGCGAGCACAAAGAGCAAGCGGGCGGTAAAGACGGCGGCGGCAAGGACGGCGGCGGCGGCGACAAGGCCACTCCAAAGCAGCACGGCGGCAAGAAGGCAAAGGCACCGCAGAAGGGCCCCAAGAAGGGCGGTGGTTCGATCAAGCCTCCGATGCTGACCCACAAGATCAAGCTTTGCGAGGCCGCAAAGAAAGATGGCTCCGTCACCGAAGAGAAGGTTCAGGAAGTTTACAAGACTGTGACCGACGGCGTCACTGGCCTTACCACCGGCAAGCGCGGCGTTGCGCTGGCCTACGCGAAACAAGCGTGCGACGCGGTAGTTAAGACGACGACCGCGCCTGCGGAAACCGAGGAGGCTCCTGAAGGAGAGGACAAAGCCAAGCCAGCGCCGGGCGGCAAAGCGCCCAGCGGCAAAGCGCCCAGTGGCAAGGCTCCTGGCGGCAAGGTCGGTGGCAAGAAATTCACCTGCGACTTCCCCGAGAAGCTGAGGGCTGAAGTGAAGGCCGACGTCGAGAAGCTCACTGCAAAGCTTGCAGAAGGCGCGAAGCAAGTCGATCCGGTTGAGGTCACCAAGGAAGATGCGAAGACGGCGACAGCCGACGCTGAGGCCGAGACCAAGGCGGCGGAGACGACCGACACGGCAGCGGCGGCTGAGGAGAAAGCTGCTCCAGCAGCAGAGCCAGCCGCTACTGAAGAAGCGACCGACAGCGACGAAGAAGAATAATTCGACACCGGTCCAACGATCAGACGCTTCCGGAAACGCTGTTTCGGGAAGCGTTTTCGTTTTGTCGTCACGCGGGGCGAAGTCTGGTCACCTCAGCGCCAAATCTGGGGTCGCGCTTCATGCGCCACCACACGAATAGGCCGAACGCGAACATCGCCATCGTGGCGTACTGCGCGAACGTTAGCGTTCCCCACCGCTTGTCACCCGAGGAGTCCTCTGTCGCGCGATAGAAGTCCATGGCAAACCGCGCGGGCGTGTAAGCGAGACAAATCACGATGGTGTACGTACCCACGCGCAACTGGCGACTCCAGGTGAGCGCCACTGCGAGCGCAAGCAGCGCGACGAAAACGCATTCGATAAGGCCCAGATCGTAGCGCGTCATGGCCCCGCCAACTTGCACGTGAAGAGGGCCCCACACATGCTGCACGCCGTCTTCGGACGAGAGCGGCCAGCGAATCGCAGCCCATGTTCCCGGCGGTGCAAGCGCGCCCGGATGGTCGTGAACGATCGCGCAACCGAGTCGACCGAAAGCCATCGCCACGGGGAAGGTCGCGCACATGACGTCGGTGTAGGGCAGGATCGGCAGGCGCTCTTTGCGAAGCGAAGGCCAAATTTTGTAGCCTTGCTTGTTCACCTGTACGAATTTCCAAATCACCGCGCCGATGATCGAGCCTACGATGCCGCCCATCGAGCTCATGTTCTCCCAGATGAGAAAGATCGACCACCACCGCTCGCGCAACACGTCGGGGTGATAGAAAATTGAGTCGAGCGCATGGGCCCAAAAGGCAACGTTCGTGAACGTCCATGCTGCAAACGAGTTGAATGTCGCGGGGTTGTAGTGCAGGCGTGCGATTCGCTTGGTTGCCACGTGGTCCCAGGCGAAGTAGCCAATCGCGCACATGAGGCCCCACGCTTTGATGTTGAACATCTTTGATTCGTCGAGAAAAACGAAGGGCAGCATGCGCCGGCGTGTGTATCACGCCCGTTTCGGGTTTGCATGCGTCGCACTTGCGGGGCTCGTTGGGTGCAACGAGCGGCCGAGTTCGGCGTCTACGTCAGCGTCTACGTCAGCGTCTACGTCAGCGTCTACGTCAGCGTCTACGTCAGCGTCTACGTCAGCGTCTACGTCAGCGTCTACGTCAGCGTCTACGTCAGCGTCACCGTCGGCGTCACCATCAGTGTCGGCGTCCGTGGAGGTTCCCTCTGGGCTCAATGTCGTGCTGATCAGCATCGACAGCTTGCGGGCCGACATGCCTTGGGCGGGATACGCGCGCGATATCGCGCCTCGTCTTACGGCTTGGTCGAAGACCGCGACAGTCTACACCCACGCTTACTCGCTATCGTCGTCAACTTCGAAGAGCGTACCGGGCATGCTCTCGGGTCGGTACCCGAGCGAGTTGACGCGCACGGGCGTGTTTTTCACGCGGTATGCGGAGGACAATCGTTTTTTTTGCGAGCAACTCAGCGAGGCCTCGATCCCTTGTGTCGCGGGTCATGCGCATGCGTATCTCGGAAAGGGCGTGGCGGGGTTTGATCAAGGATTTGCCTCGTGGAAACTCGTTCCGGGGATCACATTCGATCCGCAAACCGATCCGCACATTACGAGTCACAAGCTGGCGCCGCTCGCAATCGAAATGCTCAGCGACAAGAAGATCACCGACAAGACCTTCTTCGCTTGGTTTCACTTCATGGACCCGCACGACAAGTACAGGTCGCACGAAGACGGTCCCAAATTTGGGAGCAAGCCGCGCGACCTCTATGACGAAGAGGTTCACTTCACCGACCAGTGGGTAGGCAAGCTACTTGACTTCATTGAGAACCAGCCGTGGGCGAAAAAGACCGCCATCATCGTCACGGCTGATCACGGAGAAGCATTCGGCGAGCACGGGCTCACACGTCATGCGTTCGAGATTTACGACGTGCTCGTGCACGTACCGTGGATGATCAAAGTGCCCGGCGGAAAGGCCCTCGCGATCGACGTGCCACGCAGTCACATCGACCTCGCGCCCACCATTGTTGATCTCCTCGGCCAGACGGTCGACATGGGGCTTGCCGGCAAGAGCTTGAAAATGGAACTGCTCGGAGCGGCGCCCAAAGTGCGCGATGTCATTTGTGATTTGCCCCAAGACGACTTCAACAAACGCCGGCGCGCGCTCATTCACGAAAATATGAAGCTCATCGCGTTTGAGAAAGACGAACGTTTCGAGCTCTATCGGCTCGACGAGGATCCCGGCGAAACTAGGAATCTCGCGAAGCGCGAACCTGACCTTCTGAAGAGCATGATCGAACGCTACCGCAATGCGTCAAGCAAATTGACAGACGGCAAGGTGCTCGGGGGGATCCGGAAGCGAGATTGATCGCGTGCGTTTGGTCAGTCGCGATGCATCAACATCGCCAACGCTCGCCTCTGCTCCGGCGTAAGGGTCTTCGCCGCGTCCTCTAGGAGCTTGTGCTCCGCCACGACGTGCTCCTCATATTCGCGCTTGAGGCGCTGTGCGAGCAAACCCAATTGACCATGCTCGGCCGAAGGGACGGTCACCATGTGGATCATGCGCTGCGCGACGCCCGCCAATGCATCGTGACCGCGTTCAAGCTCGGTGATCGGCGCGTCAAACGAAGGCGATTGCTCGCGCAAAGCTGGGAAGAGCCACGCTTCTTCTCGCGCGAAATGATCGAGCGCGTCGTCGAGCAACGCACTTAGCGCGTCGAGCAACTCGTCGCGCACACTCATGCGATCGGGCACCGCCACGAGGCGCTCAATTTCTTGCATCATCCGAAAGACGACGCGGTGATCGTGATCCACTTCGTTAGTCAAGTTGATTGACATTACTCTCCGTGACCACCATGCAGGTGCCCCAATCGGTTTAGCACCTTTCGGAAGTCGTACGGATTGTCACGACGCGGGTAAAACAACGGCACGCGGCGTTTGCCAGGTTCGGTGCGTTCAGTCGACAGCGTGAGCTTTCGCATCGGAACTGGCATCTGCGCCAGCGGCTCGAGCATTTGGTGAAACTGGGGATCGTTCTCGGGACGATTTTGCACGTCAATGGGCACGAGTCCAGGGGCATGAAACGCACCAGAAGCCGTGGTCACCCAAACCGGATTCGTCAGCGCGTATGGATAGACCGCAAACACCTCCGCCGGCTTGAGCGCTCCAAACTCGTTGCTCCCTAGCCCAAGCGGCCCAGCGAGCGAGGCCACGGCGTCGGTCAAGAGTACGGGCCGTATCTCTTGCGTGCGCACCGCGGGAAAGAGCGATCGCGAACCAAACGCTTCGATGACGAACCAGCTGTCGATAGGCGAGCCAGCGCCGTCGGTGGCGAGAGGGAGCTCGACCGTGTCGCGAATTGGGAGCTTACTGAGATCGCGGGACTCATCGAGGTCGAGGGTCTTTGCGATGACGCCATTGCGATAAATCACGACGCGCTTCACGCCGACCCAACTTGCTGCCGAAAGCGTATACGTCAACTTAACTGACGATCCGGATGCGATGGTCGTCTTTCCCATGACGCCTTTGATCGGATCGTCAACGTACATGTCGAGCATCGGACCGTTCGTCACGACAGCTCTACGAGTGCGAAGCGAGTCGACGATGCGTTCCTCGGTGAGCTTTTGCGTATCGTCCTCGCCCGTGAAAATCATCGTGCGAAACTGACCCGCTTCGTCGAACGATGAGTGCGAATCGCCCGTGCCAACCGCCACGTACTGGTATCCGAGATTGAGCGTGTTGAACCAATCATCGACCGCACCTGGATAGAGAACGTCGCCCGACGAATCGCGGAGGATGGCGCCCGTAGGCGGCAAGTTCGGCGGGAGCTCCCCGGCTGGAAGATCTCGCGGCACGCGGTAGTGGTGCAGCTCCCAATACAGCTTGCCGTTGGCGACCTCGACGAGGTCGAATTTTAGAGAGAAAGCACTATGCCCTTCCTTGTCGCGAAAGGCGGGGCCCGTCGGCGCGACGAGGCTCCCAAATGCGGTCGGCGGCACCTCCTTGAAGGTGAGCGGATCGAGCGAGTATTGCGCGAAATAGCCGAGGACCCCGTCGCGCGGGTGGTTCACTTGAACGATCGTCTTGTCTTCGCCCAGGCTTCCGAGCTTTCGCAAGTCGCGAAAGATCTGGTCCGGCGTTCGGCGCGCCCACTCAAAAGAGCCGTGCGTAAGTGGTCCCGTTTCGTACCGCAGCGGGTACCCATTGAAGTGCCCAGACTCGAGCGTTGTCATCTCGACGCCCACCGAGTGAAACATCCATCGGTTGAGATTCCACCGCGCGATGCTCGGTGCGAAGTCGGTGACATAATTGTGATCGGTGGATACGACCCACTCGAGTCCTTCGGCGGCGAGCGCACTCACACGCTCATCGATCGTCATCGACGAGTCGATGCTGTTGCGGCTGTGAATGTGCGTATCCGCGGCGATCCACCCTGTGGTGTCGATCGCGCGCTTCAGCTCCTGCGACACTGTCGTCGTATTGCCACTTGCGACCGTCACGCGTTGCGAGACGAGTTCGTACTCAGGTCCTCTTCCAACAAAGACATCGTAGGTGCCAGGGCGAATGGAAAGATCCGCGATGCCGTCGCGCGTGAAGCCGACCGCCTCAACAAAGCGTCGGGTGTCTGGCTTGTCGGGATCGTCCGCGACGAGATCCGTCGATCGGAACGACTCGCCGGATTGCAGGTCGTGGAGAAATACGCGCGGGCTCACCACCGAGAACTTTGCGTCGTATGTACCTACGACGGATATCTTCGCGGGGAGCGGGTCGCCCGATGGGCCGGAAACGCGCACGCTGAGCCTCGCAGGTGCAGTGGACGTCGCCGCGAGCTCGGTTGTCTCACCCGCTCGAATCGCGAAGTCGGAGAAGTTCGTCACGGGCCGACCCTTCGAAAGGACGCGAAAACTGTACTCGCCCGGTTCCAAATTGCCGGCGAAGTAGCCTCCGTTTCGGACGTCGTACTGACTGAAGGGCCGTCGGAACCCGCTTGCGGCGTCGCGCTGGAAGACGACAACGCTTGCGCCATCGGCTGGCGCGTAGGTCTCAACGTCGAGCACTTTTCCGCTCATCCGGCCCGTCTTGGTCCCGCGCACGGTGTTGATCTGATCAACGAGCGATCCAACGTCGCCGCTTCCGATGAAGAAGTAGCGCACAGTTTCGAACGACTCCCCGGGTTTGAGCAGAGGGGGCGCGCTTTCATAGAAGAGGCCGACGAACGAACTCGCCGACAGCACCGTCGTGATCGAGTGCTTCGTTATCGGAGTGCGCCCGCCGTCATCGTAGTAGCTCTTCTTGTTCCACGCGTAGTTGCGATCGCTATCACCAAGCGCGAGCGCGTAGCTCGTTTGGTTGCCGCGAGAAGCGATGAACTCCGTCGCAAACCCTGGAAACGCAGGCCAATCGATGCCTTTGTTGTAAGCATCCTCAAGACCGAAGCGAAGATCGAAACCGACGCCTGGAATGAACACTTCGCTCGTTGCGCCGTATAGCGCGACTTCGGCGACTGGCACTGTAAAACCCTCGAGGGGAAGGCCAAGCACGGAGAGAAGTTGCTGCGCGTCTTTGCCCGGAAACATCAACGTGTCGTTGCTGATGTTCTTCACGTTGAGGCGCAACGTAAGGTGTGAATCGCCTGGCTTCAATTCGTAACTATTTGTGTAACGAATTCTGGGGGAGCTATTTGTGCTCTGAAAGTCGACGTTGGATCCGGTGATGGCTCGGTTGAGCACGGCGAGCATTTCGAGAAAATCGCCGGCGGTGCCGGTCGCGTCGATGCGAGCGACGCCATCTTTTGAACCGTCTGACGCAATTTGCACGGAGCTGATATCGGCCGCTTGAAGAAAGAACGCGGGAAACAGCTCACCGAAGTTATCGAATCCGGTGGGCGTGCCGCTCGATCCTTCCTCGCTTGGTCGTCGCAGGTCGGCATCAATGAGGCTGCCTCCGTAGACGCCGAACCCACGAGAGAATCCTGGTTGTTGGATGATGACGCGCACCTTGTCGTTCTCGATCAGGTAGTCGCCCACTTCGCCAAGCGCTCGCTCCCCACCGACGAGATCGCGCCGCGATTGCACCATGCGCGCAGTGGCCTGCGGCGTGCTCGACCCGCATCCTGGCCACATGACCGCAAGCATCAATGCGAGTCCAACAGAACCGACGAGCCGCCTCATGGTGTGTGCCTCACTTGGTTAGAAGACGATTTGCGCCATTGCTTCGAACCGATTGTTATCGAGCGAACGCGCAGCTGGCTCGACGGTGAACGTGTAGTTGAGCCAAAGAGAGAGAGGCAGCTTCTCACCGCGAAATCGCACCCCAACCGTATGATAGTCCACTTTGAAGGCACCGTAGTCGAGACCCGCCGCGGCTCCGGTACCGGCCCACGGATGGTAGTGCGCGTACCGATATGCGGGGGTGACGTGGACGTAGGGAGCCTCGAACGTGTAGCCGAGTTGCGCGTGGTAGGCCTGCTTCGTCTGGGCGGAGCTTCCTACTGTCGGAAATGTAGTCTTCACCTGGACAAATTGCCCCATCGCCTCGAGGCCTTTGAACTTCACGACCGCGTCGGCCGACAAACCAAGATCATTTTCGTCGTAGAAATTGGGCGGCGTGCCGACGGTACGAGGGTTGTACACGACGCCGCCGCCAAGACGAACGTAGCTGCCGTAGCTCACCTCAAGCCGACCGATCACGCCTAGCCGGCTGTTGTCGTCGAGCATCTGATTCGAGCCGTTGCCATTCATCAGCGTCGCGTAGTACGAGAGGTGCAGCTCGCCACCAAGCTTGATCGGTTTCGCCGGCGACAGCATGACGCCAAGTTGTCGGTCAAGTGCGACACCTGCCTGTTGGAAGCCACGGCCAACCAGTACACCTTCTTGACCAACCGCCCGCGAGGCAAAGAGCATGTCTTGCGTGCCCCGCAGCTCCTCTTCAGCAAAGGCGGCCTTGAATTGGCCGAGCTGGATCCCCAGGAATGCAAACGGATCGTAGCGCAGGAACGCATCGCGAACGCGAAAGTCGAGGTATCCGAGGGGCGTGTTGATGCCTTGTTGCACCTGCGACGCACCTTCGGCCGCGATCCGAAACTTCACCAGATAGTCGGTGTTGCCGCCTTCGATGCCGACGAGGGCTGCGTCAAGGCGGAAGCCATTGTTCTGGCCGACGAAGTTGTACCGCGCGTCCTTCTGCACGTTTTCGTAGCCGGCCCGCACGTAGCCGTAGACCCCGATCTCCCAGGGCGACTTCGGCTCTGGCTTCGGCGCTGACGGGTCGGAGGGTTCGACCTTCGGTGCCTTCGTCTCGCCGGCCTTCTTGCCGTCGCGTGCGCGGCGCATGTCCGACAGGCCTTCGCCGTCACGGTCGGCATGAGCAAGCGTTGGAAATGCAAGAAACGCGAGGGCTCCAAACGCGGCGCGGCGTGTTTTCACTTTCCGATCATCGCACCAACGCGCAACAGGGTGAAGTACGCGCCCAAGGAACCCACCGCGTACCCGATCCACACCGAAGGTCGCTTCATCAACCGCGCTTGAATCGGGGCGATTCGGGCCAAAAACGCCATCGCCACAAGCACGCACACGAACGCGAGCTGACCAACCTCGACGCCCAAATTGAACGACAGGAGAGCGGTCAGGAAATGGGACTTTGTGAGTCCGATTTCGCGAAGACCAGCGGCGAAGCCCAAGCCGTGGACCAAGCCGAACACGAACGCCAGCGGGACCACGCGCTCGTTTCGCGATCGCACAACGTCGAGACCGAGAAGCACAAGGCTCAAGCCAATCCACGCCTCAGCCAACGCCGGCCGCATGGCAACGATGCCCAAGCTCGCGAGCGCAAGCGTGATCGAGTGCGCGACGGTAAACGCGCTGATCGCAAGCACGAGCTTCTTTCGATTCTCGGTGAGGAGGTAGAGTCCCATCACGAGCAGCAAGTGATCAACCCCGGAGGCAATATGGCGCGCACCGATGCTGACGTAGCGACGGATCACATCGCCACGATCTTCCTTTCGCGGCAACTCCGCCTCCGCGTGCGATGGGCCGAGCACTGTTGAAAACGCTTCGTCGGTCTCCCAAGTCACGTCGACTACGGTGAGCGATACCGCCCCGCCAAGACCCAGTACGGAGACGGTGCGGCCGCGCAGCGAACGCGCGCACTGGAGATCGAAGTGCTGTGAGAATTGAGAGAGCGTCGCCGCAGTCTCCAGTTGCGCAATTTTCTGACAGTCGCTCGGAAAAACCGGGACGGCGGCGGCCGACGGTGTACGAAAATTCACGCGGTAACGGGTCTCGGCGAGCGCCGCGATTCGGAGCACCGCAGTCGTTGGACCGTGCGCGTGCGATAGGCGCGGCGACACCATCAGAAGCACGGCAAGGGCGATCCATCTCATGGCCCTCCCCCCGGAGGCTGCCAGCGGAGACCCTCCGGCAACTTGATGGGATAGCGCGCTCCCGCAGCGATCACCCACGACCGTTCGCGAACTTGACCGCGATCGCGAACCCAATCAGCAGCTGCGAACTCGCGCGCCTCTGCAAACGACGCCGCGCGCAAAGGTTCGCGCTCTCGCACTCGGACGAGATAGGAGCCGAACGCGCTGGTCGTTGGTCCCTCCCATTGCGTGAGCGGCGCGGAAAGTGCGAGGTCCGCGACGGTAGGACCGAGCAGTTGCGCAAGTTCTCGATGCGTGACCCATTTCGGGGCGCGGGTGAGATTCGCGATCTCACCGATTCCCTCAAGCGACCGGGTGGGTTCACGATCGAGCTCCTGTTTCAACGTGACGAGCTCGCTCGGTCCCGCGTCGTGACGATCAGTTGCGTAATACACATAATCGATCTTGACGCGCGCTTGGGCGCTGTACCGCGACTTGTGCTCGCCAAAGTAACGCTCGAGTACCTCCTCGCTCGGTGCCTCGGCCGCACCGCGCGCGACGGCACGCGCGCGTTCGATGAGACGCTTTCGCACGACTTGATCGTCGTCGGCGAGGCCAAGCCTTAGCGCCTCGCGCACCATAATCTCGTCGGTAAGATGCCTATCGAGAAGCGCCACTTGCTCGTCCTTCGTTGGCGCACGCGTAAGGCTTCGCTCCTCTGCACGGAGGAGATCGGACCATCGCTGCTCAGAGAGCGTAATAGCGTCGTCGTTGCGGGTCGGGTCATGTGGCAGTGCCACAGCAAGCAGTGCCCCGACAGCGATGAAGTGAATCAGCGGCTCTTTCAGCAGCGCATAGGCCGACGTGCGAAACGACACGGTTGTGACGATACCAGAGGCTGCCGCTCAGGCATTGGCGAGCGTTCGGAATCCCTTGCCTCGCAGCAGGTTCTCGTCGCCCGTGACAAGCACGAGGCCGTAGACGTCCGCAGTCGCGGCAAGAAAGCGATCCGCAGGGTCCTCGTGGGGCACCCAAACCCGCCGACTGGTTCTCGCCACTTCGTGCGTAAGGCTGGCTTCGTTCATCGGGACTTTTTCGAGTGCGGTTGACACCCATTGGACCGGATCGCCCTTGATCCGAAGGCGACCTCTATCTGTCAGCAACAGTGTTTCCCAGATGCTGATCGGCGAGAGCCACAGCTCGTTCGTCGGCTTAATCAGCGCGGATGCTACTCGCTTCGTCAGCCGGCTTGGCTCAAGCTGGCTCCAAAGCCAAATGTGCGTATCCAGAAGGAGTTTCACCTGAGCGCATTCCAGCTCGCAAGCTCGCTACTCGGAACGGTAATGTCTCCAGTGATCTCTGCGGTGCCATCCATCGCACCAAGCCAGTTGTCGGATGCGGCGGCGAGCGCAGGTGGAACGATGTCGGCGATCGGCTTGCCAAAGCGAGTCACGCGCAATCGACGACCCGTACGACGAACACGCTCGAGGGTTGCAAGGCAAGTCGCTTTGAACTTCGAGATGGGCAACGTATCCATGTTTTCGTTTATACCATGGTCCGTGACCATGGTCCAAACACGCGCCGATCGAGAATCGGCGCGGCTCGAGCTCGACCGCACAAATTTCGTGGTACGGAACGAAAATCGCTTACGAAGCTAAGGATCGCCTCGTTGGGCCGCGATCGCGTTCGCAGCATCTTGAGCCGGAAACACATGCGGCTGAAGCAGCGCCGAAATCGATGTTCCGTTCTGCGGATCGACAAGCTTGGGAGCACACGCCTTGACTACGTCAACCATCGGAAAAACGTGTGGCTTGAAAAGCGGAAGCAGGGTCGCGAGCTGCTTGCTCGTCATGTACTGATTCTGCATCGCCGCAACCACGAGGTCCTTCATCGGGAAGATGTGAGGACTCGAGGCTCTCACGGAATCCATGAGGCCCCTAAACGCGGCAGCGCCCATGGGAGGCTGCCCATTCTTGGTCTTGTAGCAACCAGGATCGCTCCTGTCCCAGCAGTCAACGACGCGCGGAGCCGGCTCTCCAACGTCGTCATCGCGATCGCGTCGAACGTGTCGAGCGCGTGAAATGGCACCATCAAGCGCGTCGGTCGCATCGAGAAGCGCACTGCTCACCCTTCGTGGGCACACGGCCCTCGCATCGCGGAGCGCAGCGTCGAGCGATCGTCGAATATGACGGAGTTGGGAAGGCGACTCATCAGCGCGCCTCAATTGTGACTGCGCCGCCTCCACATCTTCCCGAACGGCCCTTCGACACTCTCGCGGCGCGTAGTCGATTGCAGAAATCGCCTCGCGGAGGGAGTGCGCAGCATCTCGCGCGTCACGGCCTCGTGCGACCGCAGAACTCGCAACCAAAGTGAATGAGGCAACCAAGATCAAAGGTTTCATTGCAAAGCTCCCAAACGAAAGTGGACTTGCTGCGCTTCAGAGAGACACGTGCGCAGGCAGGCTGTCGCATAGACCCGCTGCCCCACTCCCCCCCAAACCGCCGGAAACCTTGGCAGCGTACAAAGCGTTGTCAAGGAACGAATTGACGCCAACATCTCTTGGCGCATCAAGCTGTGCTTATCGCGCCAAATGCGTGTCGCGATGCCGCGCGGCAGCGTAAGCCCGTGCCTGGGTAGCGACGTACAATCCGAAGCCGACATCGACGAGAAGACACGCGACTGCGTACCAATCGGGCATGAAAGGCGTGCGCCCAAAATGCCATGAGTCCCAGAGAACGCCGTGAGCGACGATGCCCCCCGCAAGCACCATCGGCCTCCGCGCACCGAGCCAAGCGATGACCGCAAACACCAATTGTCCCGCGAGCTCGACGCCCAACCATGTGCTCGATCCCCCGTGCCGTAGCCAGCTTGAGAGGTAGACCATCGGCATCGACGCGAGAAACAGCACGAACATGCGGCGCTCAAGGAGGCTCCCTCGAGGACCTGTCGCACGAAGAACCACGACAAGCGTAGCCACTGCAAGCGTACCCAGCACGGCACTGAACGTCGGATCAACGAGGAGCACGCGGGTCACGTCGGGCACGAGAATCATCGCGAAGCCGAGGCCAAGCATGAGCGCGGAAACACCAAGGCGATCGAGGGCACGCATACGCCGCATTATGGGGGTCGAACGGAGCGCCGGGCGACAAACTGACGATCACGAGGCGGGAGGATACGCTCGCCCACGATGACCACCGGCGGTCCGCACCCTTCGAAGTACACGTCGGCCGACCGCTCTTTGGAGCACGCGCTACTTTTTTGCTTCGTCATCCACGCACTGGCCATGCTCGCGATGGCTGGGCTCCTCATTCCAACGTTGCCTGGCGGATCGACAGCATCCGACCTCACGAGAGCGCTGGCGATCGCCGAACACCCTTGGCTCTTTCGGCTCGGGTGGTTGCCGTGGCAGCTTTCGGCGGTCGCAGACCTGTTCCTCGCGGTCGCCATGGTGCGCGTACGATGGCTTCCCCGCCTGCCGGCAATTTGCGTTCTCGTATTCACAGTTGCCGCGGTGATACCCGACCAGTACGCGCAAGGTCTGTGGATCACCCAGGGCGTGTCGCTCGCCCAGGAGGGTGCATCACGCGGCGACGTGAGTGCGTACCTCGCCCTCGAGCGCGCGATCTTTCCGCTCACGGCCGGATGGGGCGCGCTTTTCTACACGCTCGCGGCACTCGGGTGGACATGGTGCTTCGCGCGCGGCGGCACCTGGTCGGGAGCACTTTCGATCTTGAGCGTGCCGCTCTGGACGACGATGTGCGTCGCCGTTGTTGCGCCGCTCCTGCCCCATCCAATCCGACCAAGCGCTATGTTCGTTTCGACAGCGAACGGCCTCGGCTTTGTGCAGCTTCAGATTTGGCTCGGTCTGGTCACCGAACAGGTGCTTCGAAGGGCGCGACCGACGGAGTCGCATGGTCGTCTTGCTCCGTGGCGGCATCCCCGACGTGGCGTCCTCTATCGCGCCATCGATGCAGTCGCAAACAGCCGCCTCTTTGGAGCCCTGCTCGAGCCGTTTCCCGAGGTCGCTGTGCGGAGCGACATCACAAACGTCATTTATGTGAACTACCTTGTGGAGGCCAGCGAGATCGAAACGCTTGTGCCGCCGGGCCTCGAACTTCAGCGACTCGGGCCCGCGGGACGCTACGCGCTCTTTACGTTCCTTACCTACCAACACGGGCACTTTGGCTTCGCGTTCATCGGGCCGCTTCGGCGCCTCATGCCATCGCCTGTCCAAACGAACTGGCGCATCCACGTGAGGGATGCGCGTACGCAACTTTCAGGGATCTACTTCGTTACCAACGCGATCACGCACGCTGTCCCCGCCCTTGCAGCGCGCATGCTCACGGAGGGCATGCCCATGCACGTCTTGGACGCGGGAACCGTAGCGCGTGCAGTCACAGGCGAACTGAAAGTGGTGCTCGATCCAGGCTCAGGCAGCGCGCCCGATGCAACGCTCACGCTGCGACCTCGCGAGAGCGAGCCGACGCTTGAAGGTGCATGGGCCGAATGCTGGAAGAGCTGGAGAGAGTTTCTCGCGTATTGCGTCCCGCAAGATCGTGCGATGTCGAGTCAACCACTTCGTAAGCGAATTTCGAGACAGGAGATCGATCTCGGCATCTCGATCGACGCTTGCGAGGCGCTCGAGGGCAACGTGACGTCGCGCGCTGCTGCCGCATTCGTAGGAGAACGAAAGCCCTTGTGTTTTCGCGTCGCTGAAGTCGCATTCACGTTCGAGACCGAGATACACGATCGCATTTCGATCACCGGCCCCGCTCGGCGCAATTGACAACAAATTGCGTACAATCATCGAAAGAAAATGTTCGGCGACACGGACGCCACCTCGTGACAGATCATACGCATGTCCGAACCCGTCGACCCATCAGAGCACGACGTCTCGCGTCGAGCCCTCGTCGTGGGGCTAGGCAGCGCGGTCATTGTCGGGCCCGCGTGCGCATCCCCTCCAACTCCAGCAGTCGAGAGGCAAGGTGTTCCGCCGGCTCACGCAGACGCGGCGACACCACCGACCGCCGACGCGGCTACCTTCGATGGGGACGCACAGCCGACACCTGCGTGCGACGAAACGAAGGAGAACCCTGAGGGACCTTTCTATTCCGCCGGCGCCCCCTGGCGCGACACGCTCCTCGACGCTGGCATGGCCGGCACGCTGCTGACCATTCGTGGACACATTCGCGGCGTAGGCCTCGGATGCGAGCCGATCCAAAATGCGTCTCTCGACGTTTGGCAAGCTGATTCCGTTGGGCGCTACGACAGGCGTGGCTTTGTCTTGCGGGGAAGGATCGCGACGAAGTCCGACGGAAGCTACGAATTGCGAACCATTGTGCCGGGCTACTACCTCGACGGTGGGAAATACCGCCCGTCGCACATTCACGTAAAGGTCACGGCGCCGGGCTACATAACGCTCGTTACGCAACTTTACTTCAAAGACGATCCGTATAGCGCCGCCGACGCACTGTTCCTGCCCGAGCTTGAGATCGCACTCCAACAAGACGCGTTAGGCAAGGTCGGCGCGTTCGATTTCGTCCTTCGCACGACGTAGCGTTTCGCGACTCAGCGGCTCGCTTCTTCCGCAAACTGCGGCAAGTCGCTCGCGGCCCGGTACCATTGGGCGCGCGAATCGAAGTGGACGTTGCGCTCGGGAAAAATGTCAGGGCTCTCGTCAAGCGCGCCAGCCGGAACGATCACGTACTTCGCATTGCGCGTCACCCAAGGGACCGCCGATCCGCACACCGTACAGAAGCCTGAACAGAAGCGTTCGGCAGCGGGCAGCTCGAATCGCTTGGTGAGAGCCTCGCCCGCTTCCCACGCGAAGTGCTCGACCTTGAACATCAGGTTTGCGCAGTGCGCGCTACCCGAACGCTTCCGGCAACGACTGCAATGGCAATACTGAAAGAGGATCGCCGCGCCACGTGCAGCAAATCGAACCTGGCCACACAAACACGAACCCCTAAACGTTGCCTCTTCCATAGACGTCACTCTATCGCAAAAAAATGGTGCGCTTGTGCCCCCAATAGGCTCGAGCCCAACCGTCAACGGCGCGTCGCATTTTTCCAATACAGAAGGTGCACGAACGGGGCATCGTCTTGCCATGAAGTTCTCCATCGCCCTTGCGCTTGCTGCCTGTGCATGCGCGCCTGCCGCTTCCACGCCCACAACAACACGCGAAGACCCGCGATCGCACGAGCCCGATGCCACCGACGACGGGACGATCGCGATCACGGGGGGTACGTTCCGCATGGGATCCCCCAACGCCGAAATGGGCCATGACGACGACGAGAGTCCGACACGTGAGATCACGATCGGATCATTTCGCATCGACCGGTGTCCCGTTTCGACGGGATCCTTCGAGACTCGCGTGGGCGATCTGCAATCGCGCGATCCCCTTTCGAAGTGGTACACGGAAGCCGAAACACCCTCCGCGTGGCTCGGCAAATGCAACCTCGGATCGCAACGTGCCGATCATCCCGTCAACTGCGTGAACTGGAACGCCGCGCGTGCCTACTGTCAGTTGCGCGGTGGTGACTTACCGACTGAAGCCGAGTGGGAGTACGCCGCTCGCGCAGGCACGAGCACGTCATACTGGTGGGGCAACGCGTACGATGCAGGACACAGTGTTGACTCCACAGAATGCAAGAAGCGTGGGTGCCTCGGATCGACGGCACCCCTCGTATCGAGCGGACCACGCTGCAACGACTGGGGCATTTGTGACATCACAGGTAACATTTGGCAGTGGACGATCACGGACTATCGAGAGCACCTCGACGACTCGGTTTCAACGGTTGCAACAGGCACGCCGAAGAAGCCCGTTCACCGAGGCGGCGCATGGCTCGACAACGTCACGACCCTATTTCGATCCGCGCAACGGGGGCTGAACTACCCCGAACACGGACTCACGGGCGTCGGACTTCGTTGCGTAAAGAGATAGGGATGCCGATCAGTCGAGCCAGTACCAAATCTTGAACACCACGTAGAGCGCCCCAAGCGAAACCGGGGCGAGCACAATGCTCACAAGCCAGCTGGTGCTCCACAGCCAATGCGCGAGAAACGTCCCGGCGACGACGAGCGTGCCGACCAGGCCGAGTCCAACCATCGCCCAGATCCACGAAGTGTCGCCGTCTTTTCCCATCACGGTCCTAAGCGGCGCATTCCGTATCTCACTTTAGGGCGACGGAGAATTTGATAGGCACGAAGTCACTTCGCGTACCGCTCAATGAGGGGCGCGAAGGCCTCGTCGATGCCATTTTCGGCCTCCGCATCCGCAGCGTTGGTTGCGGCGACCATGATCAGGTTCTTCGCAGGAGCGATCCACACGGTGGCAAGAAACATCGTATTCGAGCCGGAATGCGTAAGCACCGTGCCACCCGCCCACGAGCGCGACTCGACGCCCCAGCCCAACGCATAGTCGCCACCTCTCGGCGGTGTTTGCAGGTGCTTCAGTGCATCGCCCGAGACGATTGTCGCTTCACCGCGCGATCCGTGCAGATGCACGCGAAGGAACTTTCCCCAATCGGCGAGTGAGCAATTGACGGTGCCCGCTGGCCCAAGCGACGGCGGATTGTCCGCCGCGTGTCCCGGTTTGACGGGTAGATACTCTCCGCCTTTGCTCTCGTGACCCCACGGTTGGTCAACCGTATTGACGGTCGAAGGCGCACCAAATCCGCACGAGGCCATACCGAGCGGGCCGAAGATCATCGCGTGCATCATGTCTTCCCACGTTTGGCCTGTGGTCTTCTCCAGAGACGCGCCAGCGATCATGTACCCGGTATTTGCGTAAAGGTACTCGCCCACAGGATTCGGTGGCGCATCCTTGATTACGGAAAGAACGACGTCGCGACGCACCTCAAATGATCGTGAGTCGGCCCACATCTTTGACCAGAGCGCATCGGGCGGATTTGCAGGGGCACCCGAGCGATGCATAAACAGCATATCAAGCGTAACCTGTTGGTAAAGTTCATTGACTGTATCGCTCGGAAACAGTTTTTTGAGTGTGGATGAAAACTGGACCTTCTTCGCGTCAACGAGCATCGCCGCCAAGGTGGCTGTCATGGCCTTCGTGTCCGATCCAAGATGCCACTTGTCCTGTTTGGTAACAGGCGTTGCATCACCGACCTTGCGAACACCAACCGCACCCTCGCCCACCAGGGCGTCGCCGACCCATGCTGCAACCGCGAGTGAGGGCAACCCGTGTTTTGCGCGAACGGGCTCGAGAACATCGTTAAGGTCGTCAGGCTGCGTGACAGGCGCGGCGTCGGCGGAGGCGTCCGCGCTGGGTTGTGCCGACGGCGGCGCGAGTGGGTTGTTGACCCCGCATGAGGCCGAAGATGCAACGACAGCGCACCCGATAAGAATAGGAAAGCGACGCATGTTGCGCGCATAGCACGCTCATCGGGATTCTGTGCCAAGGCGGATCCAAAAGTCAGACTGACGCAGCTCCCTTAGCAACCGTCGTCGAGACTGCAGAGCGGCATGGTCGCGTCTTCGCGGAAAAGACGCTACGTGAACGCAAGCGGTACAAAACTTGCTCAGGCACGGACCATGAACATCTGGACTATCCGCCTTCTCTCCCTTGCGTTTGGCCCATTGATCGCCTCTTGCACCGGAGCGATCACGGCGTCCCCACTCGACGCGAGTTATGAGGCCGGTCCCGATGCACAGCCCCCTGCCGACGGTGGCACTTCGGACGCCGACGCAACGCCCGATGCAGTCGCTGATGCCTCACTGCCTGGCCCCGCGGTACTTCTCTTCGGAGGCGACGGCCCGAGCTTCTTCAGTGACACGTGGGAGTGGAACGGTGCCCAATGGGCGCAGAAAAGTGTCACCGGCCCAAGCGGGCGCGAGGCTCACGCGATGGCGGGCCTCAACGGGAAGGTCGTCCTATTCGGAGGCAGGACCGCAGCGCAAGCGAGCGACGAGACGTGGGAATGGGACGGTACACAATGGACACAGAGAAAGGTCTCCGGCCCACAGGCGCGCAGCGGCCACCAAATGGTCACGATGGGAAACAAGATCGTCCTGTTCGGAGGAACAGGTTCATCGGAATTCTGCGATACGTGGGAATGGGACGGAGAGAATTGGGCTGACAAGAGCGCAACACTCACGAAGGGACTTCATTGCATAGGTCACGCAATGGGCGCGCTCAACGGCAAAGTCTACTTGTTCGGCGGTGTCGGCGCTCGCAGCGACACCTGGCAATACGATGGTTCAAGCTGGACGTTAGTGACGAGCACCGGGCCGGGTGAACGCGCGTGGGCGTCGATGACGACGCTGAACGGAAAGCTCGTTCTCTTCGGAGGCCAACAGAACGCGAATCACATTCTCAACGACACGTGGGAGTGGGACGGCGGCACGTGGAAGGAAGTTGCCACGACGGGTCCGGCTCCGCGCTGGCACTACGGCTTTGCGACGTTCGGCGGCAAGGCAGTTCTCTTCGGCGGTGACGGTAGCAAGGGGTGGCTGGGCGACACGTGGGAATGGGATGGCTCGCAATGGGTTGAGGACAAACTCGTCGGACCGAGCGCGCGGTACGTCTACACGCTCGCCGCAAGGTAGGCCGCGTTGGGCGTCACGCGACCACGGCTCGCGCCAACACGTAGGCACGCACGCTCGGATGCTCAACCGCCGCATCACCACGTCGCCACAAGCTTGCATCGACAACGAAACCAGAACGTTCAAGCAACGCTTCGATCGCTTTTTGATCGTGGAACGTCCACGTCATCGACACGGCTTGCCCGAGAAACTCGTCGAGATGAATGCGCTCCTGCCCGACGTGAAACGAAAGAAGAACACGACCGCCAGGCACAAGCACACGACGCCATTCGCGAAATGCACGTTCAACGTCCGCAAGCGCGAGATGCACGATCGCGTAGAACGCCGTGATGCCGGCGATCGAACCGTCCGCATCGTCGAGTGACATCATGTCCGACACGCGAAACGGGATGCTCGAATGAAGCGCTCGCGCCTCAACGATCATCTGCGGCGACAGGTCCACGCCCACGACATCCACGCCGCGATCGGCAACATATCGAGCGACTTGTCCTGGCCCGCACCCAAGGTCGAGCACGCGACCTTCGCCCCGCGTTAGCTCCGCGAAGGCACCGAGCAGCGCGCGGTCGAGCGGCTTCCCGTCAAGTTCATTGACGAACCCTTTCGCGTACGCAGTTGCGACGCGATCGTAGGCAGATTTGACGTCATGCATCTCCATCGTGGGCCAAAGCCATAACACGCATTGATCGTACATTCGCCCCGGTGCGATCGGTCTCGATTGGTGGACAGTGGTGTCATCCTCGCGTGGACAGTGAAGCGGCTGGGCGCGCGAACTCGCGGAAATTGCGCGGGCACGCTCTTTGCTGACCGTGTTACAGAGGCCCGGGCCACAGTGACATGGGAGATGGTGATGAGAGTTTTCTTAGGAGCTACTTTGATCGGAGCAGCATTCGGAATCGCGGCTTGTGGGCCAGGCGCCGGGTCGCTACCAACGGGTGCGGTGCGCGGTTCCGGACAGAGCACTCTGATGGATCAAACCTTCGCGGGTAAGAACGCGTGCAACCCCAAGAACCACGATCGCCCCTTCGTGATCGAATGGGATGCGACCGACATGTCGAGTTTCGAAGCGCGCGCGGCGAGCGACGTCGTGTTCGTGCGCTATGAGGGCTGCGAGATTCGCGTGATCGAAGGTTGCTCCAACGACTCGATCCGCGGTGCATTTGGAGCGTACAAGCCCGTCCTGTGGACGAGCGGTTCACTCGAGAAAATCGATATTGGCAACGCCGCGGAGCTCGCCGCCAAGCTGCCACTCGGGGTGTCTTCGCTCGGCGCGCGTGTGCAAGGTGGCGAGAAGTTCCACATGGAGTACTTCGTCAGTGGCACGCGACATGCGACGCGCGAAGGCGTCTACAAATCAGATCTCGCCGCAGTACCTGCGTGTCGAGAAGCAACGCACTTCGTCTATGCCTATAATCTTGGTGCGTTTGCCCTTGGGTCTTCGTCGTCGCTCGACGTAACGGCGAGCGCGTCGGTATTCGGCTTCGGCGCAGAGGGGCACAAAGGTTCGAGCGCCAAAGCGGAGAAGCAAGGCGGCAAACTCGCCACGTGTAGCAGCGAAAGCGCGAAAGAGCTTTCAACGTGTCGCGTACCCGTCAGGCTCACGCTTCGCGAGGTGCGCGATGGGGACAACCCCGACCTTGCCGCCGCCCACGCGAAGGAGTCCGACGAGAGCCTCAATCTCGCCGGAAAGGTCGCGCAAGAAAACAAGTCCACCAAGGACGCGGAAGCGCATCTCGACGCGGTGCGCGCAAAGTTGACGGCCCGCGACGGCAAGGGGTGCTTGCACGAGCTCGACCTCCACGACCGCGCCGATACACGACCCGGAGTTGCCTCGACGGATCCGGCCACGAAGCTGGCCTCAGTGCGGGCGCAGTGCTTGATGCTCGCGGGTCAATGCGAGGCAGGCGCAAAGCTCGCGCGCCAATGGTACGAGAACATCGCAACGGTCAATCCTGACCAAGGCGCAAAGACCTTGCTCAGCCATTTTTGCGAAGGGCCGCTGCCCGACGACCAAGCGCTCGAACGCGCGAAGGCGCAGCTGTCTGGGGCGCAAATGCGAACCGCCGCGCAGTGCAAAGCGAGCTACGCCGAAATGGAGCGCATCTCGCAGAAGCTCAAAGGTGCCAAGGGCGAGGCAGCGGTACGCTTGACCACTGGGTACGGAGGCTCGCTCTATCCTCGATGCCTCGTGAAGGCGGGAGATTGCGAGGGCGCTTGGGCGGCCTATCGGGCGGCCCATCGCGCGATTCTGCCCAAACTTAGCGACGCCGATTTTGAGAAGCTTGTTCCAAAGCTCCACTCCGATTTTGACCAGCAAAATGCGGAGTGCGCAAAGTAGCGAAACTTGCGTCCGCGGGCTTATGGCGTTGCGACGAACGTCGCAGCGACCGCTGCATCGTTGGTGTCGAGTTCCTTGAGAAAGAGGCAAAGAAACATGAGCGCCTTCGGGTCGATTGCGGCCTTGCGCGGCGCGCCCGCGACGAGATCAGGCTCAAGTTCGATGTCGTAGTGGGTCCAGTGGGAAGTCATGTGTACGATGCGTGCGCGATCGATTCGCAACAATTGACACTCACTTTTTTGCCAAACATACGTCGTGCCATCGGAAGCAGAAATCGCGTTTCTGCTCCAGCCATCGGCTACTCGAAGCAGCGGCTCGAAAGCACCGACCGGCGCCGCCGTCGAAACGGATGCCCAGAATCCTGTCCGCTTGAATAGCCAAGGCGGCCCGCCATCCCACTCAGCTTCTGCCTTGCTGGAACCCTTCATCGTCAACGTGCCCACGAGTCCTGACGCTCCGAAAATGGAAAATCCACTCGATGCAAACTGCATTCTTTCGGCGCGATAATTTTCCATGCGGCGTCAGCTACCACGCGGCACTCGAGCCGCAAGACTGAGGAAATGCGCCGGAAACAACCTACGTTCACTGAACGCTCGGCGTACGCCGCCCATTCAAGTCCCTGCGATGCGGAGTTGTTGTCGGACCCATAGACGCCTCGAACCGACTTCGCGGGACACAGCGAGTCACTTCTTCGGTACGGGAAGGTTCGCGGCGATCCAGCGCGCGCACAACAATGCGGCCGCCTCCTCTGGACTCGTCTCTCGCGCTTGAAGCGCGAGAGACAACTCGCTTGCGAGCTCAGTGGTCGCAGCGTCGCTACGGAACGAGGAAATCAGTTGCTGTTCGGCAGTGCGCCACATCGACAGCGTCAATTGCCGTTTCCGTTGCTCATCAATCCAGTCCGCTTGCTCTAAAAAAAAGCGACCGACGAGCGCTTCCAGTTCATCAAGACCCTCACCCGTTAAGGAACTCGCTGTCATCACCTGGGCATTCCAACGCGCATTCCTCCGAGGGGCATAGCGCAGCGCCGCCTGCAGCTCAGCTCTCGCAACTTGCGCACGCGCGCGGTTGTCGCCGTCGCTCTTGTGCACGAGCACGGCGTCGGCGAGTTCAAAAATACCGCGCTTGATGCCCTGCAACTCATCGCCAGCACCCGCAATTGCAAGAACCAAGAAAAAATCGACCATCTCGCTCACGGCGACTTCGGACTGCCCGACTCCGACCGTCTCGACAAACATCCATTCGTAACCCGCAGCTTCACAAATGAGCATCGCTTCGCGCGTGCGCCGCGCGACACCACCCAGTGCAAGCCCGCTCGGCGACGGTCTCACGAACGCATTCGGATGCGCGCTCAGATACGACATGCGCGTCTTGTCTCCGAGGATGCTGCCTCCGGAAACCACGCTCGTTGGATCGACCGCAAGGACCGCGACGCGTGCACCTGTGTCGAGCAACCGCTTGCCCCATGCATCGAGTAGCGTGCTCTTGCCAGCGCCAGGCACTCCCGTCACGCCGATGCGCCGCGCATTCCCGGAGTGCGGCGCAAGGGCACGCATCACCTCGCGCGCAGCATGGCGGTCTGCCTCATTCGTGCTCTCAACCAATGTAACTGTCTTTGCTACGATTGCGCGATCGCGGGCAATCACGCCGTCTACATGTTGCGAAACCGAAAGCGCGCTCACGACCCCTGCTCAATCGCGTCGATGAGCCCTGTAGCCGCTTCGGGAATGTTCGTGCCAGGCCCGAACACGAGGACGGCGCCCGCAGCTAGCAGCGTCGGCTCGTCTTCCGGTGGAATCACGCCACCGACCACGATCAAAATGTCGCTCCGACCCGCTCGGGCTAGCGCATCTCGTAGGGCAGGCACGAGCGTCAGATGTCCCGCTGCGAGAGAACTCACGCCGACCACATGCACATCGTTATCGACGGCCTGCGTCGCCACTTCGTCGGGCGTCTGAAATAGCGGACCAATATCAACATCGAACCCAAGGTCGCTCAGCGCCGATGCGATCACTTTCTGACCACGATCGTGTCCGTCCTGGCCCATCTTCGCAACCAAGATGCGCGGCCGCCTCCCTCCCCGCTTTGCAAAAGCAGCGGCGCGCGCACGCACGCTCTCGACAGCCTTCTGCGAGTGATCCATGCCGGCACTATACACGCCCGAAATGGTCTGAATCTTCGCCTGGTAGCGCCCAAAGACCTTCTCCAGCGCGAAGCTAATCTCCCCAACTGTCGCCCTTGCGCGCGCGGCGATAACGCTCAGTGCGAGGAGATTGTGATCATCGGACGTTGCAGATGAAACGATCGCGGCCGCCTCGGTCAGGCGGTCAAGCGAAGCCCGCACGTTCGCTTCGTCGCGATCGCGCTTCAACTCCGCGAGGCGCGCGGTCTGAGCGGCACGCACCTTCGCGTTGTCTACCCGCAGGACGCGAATTGCGTCGGCCTCTTTTGAGCGATAGCGATTCACGCCGACGATCACTTGCTCACCGCTGTCAATGCGCGCTTGCGTACGAGCGGCTGCTTCCTCGATGCGCATCTTCGGTATCCCGGCTTCGATTGCCTTGACCATCCCACCATAGGACTCGATCTCGGCGAGATGAGTCTTGGCGCGCGCGATCAATTGGGATGTCAGCGTCTCGACATAGTGCGAACCACCGAGCACGTCGATCGTGCCGCAAATGCCGGCCTCTTCTTGAAGTTGCAGTTGCGTTTGACGTGCAAGCTTGGCCGAGAAATCGGTCGGCAATGCGAGTGCTTCATCGAATGCGTTCGTGTGAAGGGACTGCGTGTGGCCTGTTGTTGCCGCAAGCGCCTCGAGCGCCGTACGCGTCACGTTGTTGAACACGTCTTGCGCAGTAAGCGACCAGCCCGACGTTTGGCAGTGCGTACGAAGTATCGCGCTCTTCGGGTTCTTCGGCTCGAAAGGTGACATCAACTCGAACCAAAGCGACCGTGCCGCACGCAGCTTCGCAACCTCCATGAAAAAATTCATTCCGATAGCGAAGAAGAACGAAAGCCGTGGCGCAAATGCATCGATCGAAAGACCCGACGCGAGGCCGGTTTTCACATACTCGACGCCGTCACTTAGTGTGTACGCAAGTTCGAGGTCCGCTGACGCTCCCGCTTCTTGCATGTGGTAGCCGCTGATCGAAATGCTGTTGAACTTTGGCATGTGGCGCGAAGTAAACGCGAAGATGTCGGCCACGATGCGCATCGATGGCGCTGGCGGATAGATGTACGTATTGCGCACCATGAACTCTTTGAGGATGTCGTTCTGAATGGTGCCGGCAAGCTTCGCAGGCGAAACCCCCTGCTCCTCTGCAGCGACAATGTAGAGCGCGAGGATCGGCAAGACAGCGCCGTTCATCGTCATCGACACGCTCATCTGATCGAGCGGAATGCCGTCGAACAAGATGCGCATGTCGAGAATCGAATCGATCGCGACACCTGCCATCCCGACATCGCCGACAACGCGTGGATGGTCCGAATCGTACCCACGATGCGTCGCAAGGTCGAACGCGATGGATAGGCCCTTTTGACCACCGGCAAGGTTGCGTCGATAAAAGGCATTCGACTCTTCGGCGGTCGAGAAGCCGGCGTACTGACGAATCGTCCAAGGCTTTTGCACGTACATGCTGGCATGCGGCCCTCGCGTGTAAGGAGCAAAGCCTGGGTAGGCTTGCTCACTCTCCACGGATGATTCGTAACTTATACTGATCGCAATACCTTCCGGCGATTCCCACGTTGAGCCTTCAACGAAGGTAGCTTGCGGAAGAGCGAGTGCTTCAAGCTTCGGGAGACTCATGCGCCTCCTTTGATCGCGGCCTCGTCTGACCACTGCATGAGCGCAGGCACCGGTTCGCCGAGAACAGAACCCGGATAACCATTGAGTTCCTCAGGGGCGCAATCGGCAAACGACGTGATCCCAGTGATCTTCACCGCTCCCGCACGAAGAGCCTCGCGTCGATCACTATGGTCGTCATCCACTAGTGCTCGCATTGCACCGGTGAGCACAAACGATTCGTAACCACCTGCGGCATCAATGAGCTCGAGAATTGACCACGCTTGCCGAAGGATGCCGCACATCATGGATTCGATCGCGAAACTGCCGTGCGCCGGGTCCTTTACTTTTGCGACCCGACCTTCTTCTTCGAGCACATGGCGAACGTTTAAGGCGATGCGGCGCCCAAGCTCGGAGTGCGGGCGATACCCATAGTCGAACGGAGCGAGAACGAAA
>JAHFDY010000038.1:0-2101 GCA_023248735.1 Myxococcales bacterium | reverse complement strand
ACGAAATCGTCTGCACCTCCGACGAGGGCCGCAAATGCAACGTGCGCGTTACGAAGAAGATTTACCCAAGGTTCCCGGAGCGTAAGCGCAGGCGACATGCCCGTTGCAACGATGTGCGCCCACTTCAGCGTTCGATTGCGCGCCAGTTGCAATTTGGCCCAACCGAGGCGCAACGCGCGCAGCTTGGCAACCTCGGTCCAAATGTCCGTTCCTATCGGAACTGAAAATGTTACATTTTCATCAGATGCTAAGTCAGCCGACCCCAGTTGAAGGGCGATCGCAAGCGCTGGACTTAGACCGATGTGCTCGTTGTCGAGAGTGACCTTCGTGCGGACCAGCGGCCTCGGCTCGACGATCAGTGCGTGTACTTCCTTCGCGAGAACTTCGTCCGCTCGTGACAGCGAGGTGTAGAGCGCTTCGGTACGCCCCGTCTTGTGCATGACACGCTCAAACGGCGTGCCTGCGATTTCTCTCTCAACGGCGGCTTTCCAATCTGCGTGCGAGGTCATTGATGTGCTCTACCCATGCGACTTGGCCGCGAGGGTATCAGGGCCGCGTGGCACGAGTCGCGGATTGGCACCTTTGTCGGAACGCGCAAGCAGTGCTTGCCCGCCGCAGACGCGTTGCTCGATCGAAGTCAACACCGATTCCACCTGGACTTGCCAACGTCCTCCCGTTTCACCGAGCGCGGTCGACGTTACCGGCAAACATCGCTTGCACATGGTTCGGTGCGAGCTATAAGCCGCGCCGACGGTCGGGGTTCGGAGAAAATTATGAAATTAGCATGTATCGGTTTGTTTCTCGCAGTGAACTTGGCCGCATGCGGCGGGGAGACCACTTCAACGGCGAACGACGAAAGCGAAGAGGCCGCGTCGCTTGGCAGCATCCGCATCTATGAAGACGACGCCGGCACGACCGTCTCCGTCAAGCAAGGCCAGTCAATTTTCTTGTACCTCGATAGCAACCCGACGACCGGATACGACTGGGTCGTTACGTCTGTGGACGGTCTCGGACAAGCCGAGTCGAAGTTCACGCGAAACAGCAACGCAATCGGCGCTGGTGGTCGCGAACGGTTCAAATGGACGACCCATAACGTGAGCGGCTTGCACACGCTTGAGCTCGCCTACAAGCGCTCCTGGGAGAAAAGCCCGATCAAGACCTTCAAGGTTACGGTCAACATCAAGGGCGCCGTCAACGCGGTTCAACTGACCGACGCGGACAACGGCAAGCACTTCTCAGTGAAAGAGGGCCAAGACGTCGTCGTAGGCCTGAACAGCAACCCGACGACCGGCTACAGCTGGTCCGTCACCAGCACGGACCGATCGTTCGGCTATCCACATGAAACCTTTGAAGCCCCAACAACGGGACTCGTTGGCGCAGGTGGCGTGCAGAAGTTCGTGTGGAACACGAACACGCCGTTCGCCGTTGGTGAGCACACGGTGGTGCTCTCCTACGCACGTGGGACGGGGTCTGCAGCACAGAAGTTTACGTTTACCGTGAACGTCGGCCTGTAATCACGGCGATGGAAATGCGCGGCAGAGCAAGGACCTGCCGCGGCGGCACTCAAACGCCGAAGGCTCGGAGGGCATGGCGCGTGAGCGACTCGGGCGCTCGAAGAATGGCAAGTTTCTTGACGTATTCTTGAACTTCCCAAACCGCCGATGAGCCTTGCGGGAAATACGCCACGTCGCCAGGACCGAGCGTGCGCTCAGCGCCCGTGGTCTCATCGCAAATGTGAACACTGCCCTCGAGAACGTGCACGATTTCATCGCAACGAAACCGCCAGCGAAACTTGCCCGCTGTGCAGTCCCACAGCATACATTCGAGATTCCCGTCCTCTGCGGCGCTTAGCTTGAGCGCACGCGCGATCGGGTTCCCTTTGAGGATCCACTCGGGCCGAATCGGGGCGGGCGCAAGATCGGAGCGATTGACCGAGAGCTCCGAATGCAGCGCCCTTTCCTGTCGGGCGCGCGACTCCGCGCGTGGCAGTACGCCGCTCTCGAGCTCTGACGGAACGTGCGTTGCTTCTTTTGCGGAAGAGACAACTGCGAACTTTTTTTTCGGAGCTGCCATGGCGACGATCCCCCTCTTCTTTGTACGA
>JAHFDY010000037.1 GCA_023248735.1 Myxococcales bacterium | reverse complement strand
TGCGTGCCCTCTCGATGAGGTGGAGCAGGATGCGTCGACACGCAGGCCGTTGCTCGAGCGACTCCCACGCCGCCTCGGGTGACTGGTAGCCCATGGCTCCTTGACTTACGACCAAGGTAGGAACGTATCGCAATCCGTCAGCCGCGGCGCGCTCGACCATGCGCAGGGCGAAGCGTACGTCGTCGGAGAGGGCCGCCGCACTCTGTTGGCCGTCGCGTGAGGGAGAGCGGGCGTCGCTCATTGCGGCTCGCACGTTGGCAAGCGCCTCGTGAGCACCTGCCGCGGCGCGATCACATTGGGTGCGCACGTACGCCCGGCCGAGAGCGACGAATGCGAGGGTCACATTGTCCGCCACCTTCGCAAGGATCTTCTCACCCTCGTCCAGTTCGGCGTGGGCGTCGTCTCCACGATGACTCGCAGCCATCGCCATTGCCCATCGAATGCGACACAAGCCCAGTGATCGCACGTCCTCCGCGCGTGCCAACGTTTCGATCGCGCGCGAATGAAGTTCTGAAGCGACGCGCGCTTGCCCAAGTTCGTGACGAACCGCACCGAGATTTGTGCGCGCGAGCGCCGACAGACGAGCATCGCCTGAACGCTCAACGAGTTCGACCGCACGCTCGAGCGTGGACGCGGCAAGGGCAAGTTCCCCCTCTTCCTGCAAGAGCACACCGAGGTTGAGCACAACCGCTCCCTCGAGTCGCAGATCGCCGGCCACAAAGGGAATCGCGCGCTCATACGCTCCACGCGCTTCCTCGAAGCGAACCAGGTCGTGAAGCACCGTCGCAAGATTGCACAACGCTCGCCCACGCGTTCTCGCGGCGATTCCCTTCATCGCAATGACGGAATCGTAACGCAACCGAGCGCGTTCTCGATTGCGCGCGTATTGATGTGCGAGGCCTATGTCGATGAGCAGCTCTGCGCGTACGTTCTTGTCGCCAACGCGTTTCACCCATTCCATCGCCTCTGCAAGACCACGAAGTGCCGCTGGGCGCTTGCCAACGTCAAGCTGCTTTCGGCTTCGGAGTGCCATCAAGCGCACTCGCAGCGCACGCTGTTTCTCCCTTGCGATCAGCTCAGTGAGCGTGGCCATCGAGGCTCCGCTCACGAGCGCTGCCTCTGCCGCGGCGCGAATATTGGATGAGCTCGCCTTCGAAGCGAGGCCACGCGCAACGATCGCGTCGCACTCGGCGCGCAGGTGAGCGCCATCGAAGAACCGCCGGGCGCGTGCATCGAGGCAGGTGCTCGCATGAAGCGCATGAAGCGCACCAAGCCCATCTTTTGCCCTTCTGCTCGAAATCTCCCTCGTCGCAGCTCGGAACAGAAAACCAACACGAATGGTCGCGTTCGAAACATCGACGTCGAGTACGCCTCCGTCGATGAGCGTCTGTAGCGCTTCGCGCGCCTCTACTTCCTTACCCCCCACCGCCTCGGCCAAACTTAGCGGGACTCCTCTCTCAAACGCCGCGAAGCGTTCGAGCGTCCTAACTTGGGCCGTCGTCAGCGAAGCAATCGAACTCACGATTGCAGCGCGCACAGATGAATAACGCCAAGCTCTCTCCGTGTCGCCGAACGTCGAGAGTGGATCGTCATGCAGCGATTTGATGAACGAACTGCCACGCTGATGCCGCCACATGTGCGCAGCCACTTCGAGCGCACCCGGGTGACCCTCGAGAAGTGCGACGAGCGCATCGACTTCCGAAGCGATTGCGCGCACACCGACAATCGCGCGCACAAACGCTGACGCGTGGCCACGCGAGAGGCCTCTTACGCGAAAAACACTCTCGCCTTCAATTCCAAGTGGGCGCCGACAGGTCACAATGAGCGAACTCGATGTTGAGTGGATCCAATGTGACATCACAGGTGTTACATTTTCGACGTCATCCACAATGACGAGTGGCTTTGACGCAGCAGGCGACAAGGCGCCGGCG
This sequence comes from Myxococcales bacterium, assembly GCA_023248735.1. GTDB lineage: Bacteria > Myxococcota_A > Polyangia > Polyangiales > Polyangiaceae > JAHFDX01. The sequence goes on along the minus strand of JAHFDY010000037.1, from coordinate 27,397 downwards.
TCCATGATGACCGCTTCGCCTGAATCGATCTCGCGCGCGAGAAGAGCTCGTGCGAGAACGCTCTTGCCGATCCCCGCAACACCTACCAACGAAATCAGCCTCGGGGGCCTATCGAGGCGCTCGCGCAATTCACGAAGCTCGCGCTCGCGTCCGATCAACTGAAGAGGCAACTTCATTGACCATTGAGCGATACGCGCTTGAGCCACTCTTGCGATCGGCCTGCGCCTAAATAGACGGCGAGGTTCTCGTCGCCCTCCGCGGGGGGCCGCACCGGCACGACCTGCGATCGGACCAACGGGGCTGAGCAATACGCTCCTTGAACGCGACCGTCGTCGAGCGCGATAAGGCCCGTTGCACAAAGCTCTCCCTTGGCTGCCCAGAAGCCGCCTGCACCCTCGGGCGTGCGCAGTTCGAACGAGACCCTTGTGCCCGCGCGTTCGATCGTGCCCACGACCTTCGTTGCGCTGCGCTGTTTGAGCTCGAGCACCAACTCGCCACCCTTCGCCGAGCCCGCACCGTCGCTCAGCGTTCCGTCGAACCATTGCGTGTAAGTTGCACGCGTCGCATCATCGCCGCACACATAGGCGCGAAAGCGACCGTCTTGGGCGGTCACGGCCACGAGCGCCCCCGTCGACCCAAGCGGGCCGACGTAGGTTTGTTCAGTGGGTTGACGATCGGTAAACGCCTGACCGCAACCAAGAGCCGTCAGCGCGAGCCAGGCGAAAGTGAGCATTCTTTTCACGCCATGCGGCTAGCCCAGGACGAAACCGCGCTCAAGACGGCGGGCCCGATTGGGACGTTTGTCGCAAACTCGGGCGTGTTTTGCATTCGGCACCCGATTCCACTATCTGACCCGCGATCCGCCGGGTTTCCGGACACTTTTTTTTATTCGCGTGCGACAGCGCACTCCCAACGGGCCCTTCCCTGCAAGGCGACGAAACACACCGACTTAGGAGCATATTCGATGAAAACAGCGCGCCGCTTCGTTTCGATCTTTTCTTTGGCTGCAGCATTTGCCGCAAGCTCCTACGGTTGCTCGGATGCTGCAGGCATCATCGAAGCCATCCAAGCAGACGGTGGGAAGGCCGACGCAAAAGGGCCAACGAAGGCAGACGGCGCCGCCCCTGACGCGATTGCAGCGCCAGACGGACAGGTGCCCGACGCGCCGATCGTCGTACCTGACGCGGATGTGCCGGATGCGGATGTACCGGATGCTCCGATCGTCGTACCTGACGCGGACGTCCCCGATGTGCAAGTCCCTGACGCACAAGTCGTCGTTGCGGATGCAGGCAAGGACAGCTCGGTTGTGATCGATTCCGGCAAGGACGGCGCGGTTGTGATCGACTCCGGCAAGGACGGCGCGGTTGTGATCGACTCCGGCAAGGACGGCGCGGTTGTGATCGATTCCGGCAAGGACGGCGCAGTCGTGATCGACTCCGGCAAGGACACCGGCGTCCCGAACATCTGCGCACCTGACGTCGTCGGCTTCTCTTCGGCCACCGTGAAGAAGGCACGCAAGCAAAGTGTCTGTTCGAACAAGCAAGTTTCGGACTTCGTCGATTCAGGGTTCAACCCGAACTCCACACTCGATTATCAAACCTGGTCGCAGACCACTTCAAACACAAGCTGCGTGAGCTGCCTCCTCGGCGACGTATCCGACACCGACTGGGCGCCATTTCTTTTCGATGGCCAAAGCACTCGCGGATTCAACTACGCCGGCTGCCTTGAACTTCGTGGTGCGGCATCGTCGTGCCCGCAAGCCGTCGACAGAACCTTCTCGTGCCTCGACTACGCATGCGAGCCATGTAGCTGGCAGATTCCTGATGGCGCGCCGGCAAACGATCCCACACGACTGGCCTATTCGGCGTGTCGCGAAAACGCAGCAACGGATACCACCGCTTGCGGCACGGTCGCTGCCGCTTCCAACATCTGCGCAGTGAAGACCGGCGCAGATGGAGGCTCCGAATGGGTCAAGAGTTACGAGGAATGCGTTGTCGGCTTGCCTGACGAGAATGACAACGTGCCGAGTGCCGACGAGGATTTCTACAAGTACAGCCGTCGCTTCTTCGGCTACTTCTGCGGCACGGGCCTCTAAGGCACTCCGAGGCTACGGAAACCCGCCGATGCGAACTATCGCGCGGCGGGTCTTAGTGTTTGCGCCGGCGAACAACTGGCCCGTGGTCCTTCACGCGCGCAACGAAGTACTTGTACATCGGATCGAACAGCCTCGCTTCCAGCTCTTGATCAAACCCGTAGGCAACAGCCTCATCGTACGCCGCTTGTGGCTTCCATCCTTCGTTGATCACCCGATGAAGAGCGAGCAGCATTCCGGTGCGATCGCGTCCCTTCGTACAGTGCACATACGCTGGCTTCTTGTTCGCGGAAGCTGCTTTCAACGTCGCCAAGAGCTCATCGACTTTCGCATCCTCCGGAACAGTCAGTGGGTTCCAGCGGTACGAAACAAAGTCGACCTTGGGCGCTCCGGGATCCTGATTGATTTCGCCGAGCGTGTGATCTTGATGCGAAATGTCGTACGGCATGTACCGGAGGTCGATGACCGTTTGCACGTTGAGCGCGTCACGCAGGTAACGGTATCCATCCTCCGTGGGTTGGGCCCCCCGGTAAACGCTCGCGCCCCATTGCGGCGCCTGCATCCCGCATGAGCGGTTTTGGCACGCCGTCAGTTGTCCGAGATTCGATGGCTGGCTTGAAAGCTCGCACGCGTGAACGCTTGCGGTACGCGTGTCGCTGGGCTTCCCCAATCCAGCAACAACGCGCACGAGTGACTTGCCGTGCAGTGCTGAGCTGGCCTCGTCGACGGTGTCCTCGAGGCGGCCGAACAGATCGGCGATCGACCCCGACAGCTTTGGGCGATCCACCTGCGTCGGAGCGGACCTACACGTGCCCGCTTCCTCTTTGCCGGTGCATGTGTCGTAAACAAGCCTCGCCCAAACCGGAATGTGTGCGCCGGCCGATAGGACCTGAGTGGCGAGGTTTCGGACGCGCACTTGGATTCCGTATGCCGTACCGGACGCGGTCTTCGTCGCCGTGTAGTAGCAACGGTGCACCTCAAGTTCGCTCGTTGGATCGGCTGAGTTGGCGGCGGCCTCCGACGACACAAACGCGACTGCGAAAGCGAAAGCGATTCCACTTCTAAACATAAGATCCCTCCCCGTCCTGCCTTCAACGCATAACGGCGTATCTGGCCTCCAGTATCAATATACGGACAGATCATCGACCGAGTTTATTCAGAATGCGGGTCTCGTTCGGTAGGACCCGCGTCGGGGCACCATATCGGTCCGGCACCCACACAACTAGCCTCTTTTGCCTGCAATTGGCGAGTCTTGAGTCGTCTGGTATTTCGCGTCAGTGGATCGCCGCTATTGCCCGATCGCCTCAGCGTATCCGCGACCGCTCAATTTCGTGTTGTTGGGCCCTGTACCCGCAATGCTGACCTTCCCCTCCCAGTAGGCCGGGGCGAGTGATGCGAGAAGGGGGTTGCCTTGCGTATGTTTGTAGACCTCTTGATCAGCCACCACGGCGGTCGCGGTGAAGTTGAGTCCCTTGCTCTTCAGCGTGATCTGCCAATTTTGCGGATACGTGAGGGAGGTGTGCGGACTCTTCCATGACGAGAGCGCCTTGACCTCGAACGCACTCGCATCGAGCGACTCGTACGCGCAGTCCTTGCCGATCCAAGTACCGCCGGCGAGAATCTGTTTGCCCTTGGCGCGGAGCATGAAGAGCATGAGCTCCTCGCCCGAGTCGAACTGAAACTGATACCAATCCCAGCCGTAGTCCTTTTCGATCGTGGGCCCGAAGATCGTCGCCGGTCCCGTTTGGAGGGGCTGGCCCCATTGTTGATCCATCCAGACTTCGCCGCTGACAGGATAGGCAACGCCCGACACCTTGATCGTACCGGCGGCCCGGAGGCGCGGACGCGAATCGTAATAGGTGTATCCTGCATATGGCGCGGGGTACGCCGTGTAGCCGTCGCCGAAGTTGAGGACAGCGCGTTTCGCGTCCGTGAGCGCGAGGTCGAGCGTGTAGCCATTCATCTCGGAGTGCAGGGTGTAGCTACCGTTCGCGCCCTCTGCCCACCACGCGCCGTTTGAAACGCGGAAGCTGTTTTGTTTCTGCGTGTACGAGCCCGGTAGCGACGATTGGTAGTCGTGGGTGTAGACGCCCGTCAGCACGTCGGTCACACCGAAGTGCGCCATCGTCCCCGACAGCGAAGCGATCGTTGGGTTCGGCGTCGACTCGAAGAACGTAAGCTGAAACCCGAACGAACGAGCGGCGGCCGTTTCGAGGTGCCCCGTCCAATACCACCACTCGAACATGTCAGCGTGCCGCGCTTCGTCCTTCGGGAGGGTGATCTTTGGAGGCTCGGGATACGTGCTTACGCAAGAAAAACCCGCATCCAGAGCGCCACCGTCGAGACTGCTATCAAGGCCAGCGCTGCCGTCGAGGGTCGCTCCGCCATCGACACTGCTGTCGAGGCCCGCCCCGCTGTCGAGACCGGTGCCCCCGTCAAACACGACTGCGTCAGCGGCACCTTCACTGGGACCCAAAGGTGAGCTCCCCGTGCAACCGGAGATAAAGAGGACGGCGCACGTGAGCAATAGTGTGGGAAGTCTGGACATGGCGGCAGTCTGTGGCCGACGCGCGACGGGATTATCAACGCGCGACGAAAATCGTTGAGAGGGCAAACGACGCACAAGCGTGCTGTAGCGCGGCTCTTTCGAGCACGCCAAACGCTGGGTCACCCTAACGCGCCAAAATCGACCTCGCACGAAACGTTGGTATGCCCGTCGCGATCACGATACGAGGGCGAATGACCACCCACGACGGTCCCTCAATCCGCGTCGATCAACTCCTCAAGCACGCGGGAATCGCCGCGAGCGGCGGCCAAGCCAAAGTGATGATCCAGGGCGGCCAGGTCAAAGTGAACGGCGAAATCGACACGCGCCGCGGCCGCAAACTTCGGGAGGGCGACTCCGTTGAAGCCAGCGGCCAGACCGTCGTCGTGGATGCAGCGCTTCTGCGCGGCGCTGAGGAATCCGAGAAGCCGTAGCTATCTCTTTCCGACGCGCTCAAGTTGTGACAACAAAGAGAACATGTCCCTTCTGAAAGCGCTCGTTACGTCGGGGATCTTCCTGGCTGGCTGTGGTGGCGCATCGCCTTCTCCTACGACCCCGGACGGCGGCACAGACGCACCCACGAAAAGCGGTAAGGCGTTCGCAACCGCCGCAGAGGCTCCACAGTACGAAGGAACAAGTTTTCGCGCGCTGCAGATCTTCGACCTCGAGGCAGGCATCTACCTCGACGAAGCGGCGTTGCTTGAAGCGCTCGACGGGGATCGACTGGTGTTCTTGGGTGAGCAGCACGAGACCACGCCCGTGCAGGAGCTCGAGCTGTGGCTCTTGCAGCGCATGACAACGAGGCACGCCGATGTGTCGCTCGCCATGGAGCACTTTCAGCACGACGAGCAACCCATCGTTGACGACTACCTCAAAGGAGCGATCTCCACGGACGACTTCGAGAAGACCAGTCAGCCGTGGAAAACGTATGCGCAATACTGGAAGCCGCTCGTTGAGCACATGAAAGCGAAAGGTCGGCCGATCGTGGCGCTCAACGTACCTGACGAAGCGCTCCAACTTCTCTACGGAAGGTACCCCGTGACACCTCTCACCGCGTTCAATGCGTGGGACACCACCTTCGCCTATGACCAGTCCGTTGCCCCAAGGCCGCTCGCGACATGGGACGCGACATACAAAGGGTACTTCGAGTCGAATTTTGACTACGAGGCGCATGGCAAGAGCCTTGGGATGAGCTACGCCGACGCGCTCAACTACTTCACCGATCTCGCGCTCATTCGTGACGAGACGATGGGTTACTTCATTGCGCAAGAGCTCAAGAATGGAGGCCGCGTGATGACCGTCGCCGGCGACTGGCACGTCCAAACTGGACTCGCGACGCCTGATCGCGCGGTGCGCTACGCGGGCAACTCACCTCAGTACGATCTTGTGACCACAACGACGACCGCAAAGCTTGAGGCGATGCGCGGAGCGAGCGTCAGTGGGCGCAAGCTTGCGCACTTTGTTCTGGTCTACGAGGCACGATGAGGGCGCACGCGGCGTGGTTCTCGGTTGCGTTCTCGGTTGCGTTACCGGCTTGCGGCAACTCCGTCGCGAGCTCCGCCACTCCGGCGCACGCAAACGCAGATGCCGGACCGGACTTCCTCACGCTGGCTCCAGGCGAGGTCGCCGAAGTCACCGTCACGACTGACCGCGCAGCTGCGCGCCTTGCGACGCCGAGCGGAAGCGAGCAATTCGTCGCGATCGTTGCCTCAACCAAACTCGATTCATCGAGCGGTAGTTTCGCCTACAGTGTTTCGACCGATCCCGTCGACGTACCCTCAGCCTCGCAAATCACAAGTGGTTGCGCGCTTTCGAGCGACGCCTTTCGGACGGCTTCGGTCGCGGTTGATCCGGAGCCCGCGGGTGCCGCGCCTCAAATTGGTACGACACGTTCCCGTCAGGTCTCGGTTGGCACCAAGAGCGAGACGATCACGGCTGAAGTCATGGCCGTGAGCGCGCGAGCGATCGTGTGGAAGGATACGTCAACGGCGCACCCCGCAACCCTCGATGCGGCATTTGTTGCCGACTTTCTCGCCGACTTCGACACGACAATTCTCCCTCGCGAGCGATCCGTTTTCGGGATGGAATCAGACATCGACGGCGACGGTCGCATCGGTCTCGTATTCACGCCGTTGACGAAAGAAAGCGCCGTTGCGTTCTTTCTCGGCTGCGACCTCGCTCACCTCGATGGGTGCCCGAGCGGCAACAAAGGCGAGTTCCTCTACCTCACACCTCCGGCAGATATCGCCCCGCCCTACAATACGCCGGCGGCGATCAAAGAGATTCTCGCGCACGACCTTGGGCACCTCGTCCACTTCAACCGCAAGGTCGTACGCAACAACCTTCAAGTCTGGGCGGACAGTTCGTACATGATCGAGGGTTTCGGCGGTTTCGCGCAGGACGTCATTGGCTTTCAGGCCGGCAACTTCTACGTCGCCCAGGCCGGGCTGAACGACATCGATGCGTTCTCGCTAGCGGACGTACTCGGGAATGCTACGAAGTACGACAAGAAGCGCGACGGACCCCTTCGCGGTGGCGCGTACTTATTCGTCAGGTACATTTACGATCGCGCAGGCGGAGACAATGCCCTCACAGATGGCACGATCGAAGGCCGCGGCGGAAGCGCATTTTTGCGCAAGGTACTTGACGATCGCAAATCGGTTGCCGCAGCGATGCCGCTGATGGGACCGAGCACGCTCGCCGACCTGGCCCTCGACTTCTACACTGCGCTTGCCATGAGTAACGGTGAAAAGGGCGGCCATGCTTCACCCGTGAATGCGTGCTTTTCTTACATGCCGACGCAAAGCGATCCCATTACCGGCAAGCAACGCGGCGCAGATCTCTACGCTTCATTTCACGGGCAACAGATGCAGGGACCCACAATACAAAACTCCGCCGACGGTACGATCCGCGGCGGCGGGGTTGAGTATGTCAAGCTTGCGGCTCGTGCCGGCCAGAAAGAGCTCGACGTCACCATCACCACCGCCTCTGAGGCTTCGGTGCGGGTTCGGATCGCTCGCGTACGTTAGCCCACGCCCGAGACCACGCGTGGCGCATAGGCAGGTTCGTTTACCATTTCGATTGTTTCTCGACACGCGCAGTCAATGGCGCCACCATCGTGAACGTGCAGGAGTTGTTGCGGCTCGAGAATCTCCCCGTCTACCAGAACAAGATGTTCGCCACGAAGCTGGCCGCACGCAGCTGCCCCCGCGGCGTTGTTTCGCTCGTACAAGACAGAACTTCGGGACTCGTCAGCAACGTCGCGTTCGACCCGAGCAGGCTCGACTACGACGACAGCTACCAGAACGAGCAGGGCCACTCGACGGCGTTCACGGCGCATTTGTCGGAAGTGTTAGCGGTCATGAGCAGGCACTTCCGTACAGGTCGGGTTTTGGAAATCGGTTGCGGCAAGGGGGCCTTTCTTGAGCACTTGCGCCGCGGAGGTTACGACGCTTCCGGAGTGGATCCCGCGTACGAAGGCGATGCGCCCTACATCGTCAAAGCTGCATTCGAACCCGGCCTCGGCTTGACCGGCGATGCGATTGTGATGCGCCACACGCTCGAGCACATTCCCCAGCCGCTCGCGTTTCTCGATCTCGTGCGGCTGACGAACAACGGCAAGGGCCTCATCTACATCGAGGTGCCTTGTCTCGATAGGATCTTGCGAGAGCGTGCGTGGTTCGACATTTTCTACGAACACGTCAATTACTTCCGGCTCGCTGACTTCACGCGTGCATTCGAAAGTGTGCGCGAATCGGGGCATCTGTTCGGTGGACAGTACATCTACGTCGTCGCCGATCTCGCTTCACTGCGCGTTCCGACAAAGCTGGATGCGGGCGAACGCGTGAACATACCTGACGACTTCTTCGCAAGTATCGAGCGGTGCATGGACAAGAGCGAAGGATCCTCTCAGCGCGTTGTCTGGGGCGGCGCCGCCAAGGGCGTGATGTTCTCTCATCACATGTTAGAGCGAGGCCTCGCGTTGGATTTCGTCATCGACATCAACCCGGCGAAGCAAGGCAAATTCTTAGCCTCAAGTGGGCTGCCCGTGCTCTCGCCAGCGCTTGGACTTGCGCGCCTTAATCGCGGCGCCGACATTTTTGTGATGAACTCGAACTACCTAGACGAGATTCGATCGATGGCTGGAACGGGATTCAACTACATTCCTCTTGAGCGCACATGAGGGTCGCTACGGGCCGGGAGAAGTGAGCATGGTTGGTCTTGTTTTGAACCACGAAATGCCCTGCCAAAATCGCCGGAGCCTCCTGTTTGATGGACACTTGCTCGTCTACTCGCGCATCGACGCAACTGACGCTCTTGCGCGTCACGCGATCGCCATCATCGCAGAAGCCCTGGCTCCCCATGATGCCGAGTTCGCGCAATTTGATCTGTCCGTCGAGAGCTTCGTCGAACGCGTTGGACCGCTGAAATCGCGCTTCACAAATGACCTTCGCACCAAAGAGCTCGTTCGCGACCTACTCCGTTCATTTGGCTGCGATTTGACGACGACCTATTTCGACGTGCCACGCCTTCGAGTCGTGCCTCACGGCGACTACCTATCGTCTGGCGTGAGCTACGCATACAAAGCCCACCGCGACATCTGGTATGCAAGTCCGACTCATCAGGTCAACTGGTGGATGCCCGTTTTCGACGTTACGGTCGACCGCGCGATGTCGTTCTTCCCCGAGTACTGGAGCAAGTCGGTACGAAACAGTTCGTCCGACTTTGACTATGGTGAATGGTGTCGCGTCGGTCGCACGATGGCCACCAGTCAAGTGAAGGAAGACACCAGAAAGCACCCTTTGCCACTCGAAGCGATCAGCCAAGCGAGTGAGCTGCGCATCGCTGGAACCAGGGGTGACGTCATCATGTTCTCCGCAGCGCACCTCCACGCGACAGCGCCAAACCACTCCGGACGTACTCGCTTCAGCATCGATTTCCGCACCATTCACGCTGAAGACCTCGAGAGCGGGCGCGGTGCGCCCAATATCGATAGCGAGTCCACGGGCTCAACGCTTGGCGATTTCTTGCGCGCCTCCGACTTCGAGCCCATCGAAGTCAATCGCGCGCTTCCGCACAACCAACCGGGGTCATGACGTGAAGAAAAAGGTTTCAAGAAAAACGGCGGCGAAGGCGACGAGCCCCGAGACCTCGGAAACGATGCACGACGCGCGCACGCAAGCGACGTTCGACTATTCGTCACGGCAAGCGCTGGAAGACTATTTCAACAGCAGCCCCGGGTCCGCAACCGAGAAGTTGGAGAACTTCGCGAAGTACGTACCCAGGCAGAACCTCGCACGCTTCTTAGCGCGCTACGAGATTTTCAAACTGATCAAGAATATCCAGGGCTCCATCGTCGAATGCGGCGTGCTCTTCGGTGGGGGACTCATGAGCTTCGCCAAGCTCAGCACCATCCTGGAACCCTACAACTTTCAACGACGAATCATCGGGTTCGATACCTTTGATGGTTTTCCGTCCATCGACAAATCTGACTTGAAGGGGCGACCGGAACGGAAGTCTATGCACCTCAAGCCACACGGATTCGCCGTCGACGGCGCTTATCAAGACATCCAAAAGGCCATCGAAATTTTCGACATCAGTCGCTATCTGAACCACTTCCCCAAGGTTCAAATCGTAAAGGGCGATTTCAAAGCGACTTCAAAGCGGTTCATTGAAGAGTATCCGCACCTTGTGGTCAGCTGCCTGTATCTCGACTTCGACATTTATCAACCCACCAAGCTTGCGTTGGAGACTTTCCTCCCCCGCATGCCGAAGGGTTCCGTGATCGTGTTTGACGAGCTCAACGAGGAGGCCTTTCCAGGCGAGAGCATCGCCGTCATGGAAGTACTCAATTTGAATTCGTTCCGCGTTCGACGTTTCGATTTCGAACCGCGGATCTCATACGCGATCATAGGCGACTGACGCCGCAAAGCGCGACGCCAGTTCACGCGGCAGATCAAATGTCACTGATGATGTGACGAATCGATCACGATCGCGGTTGCGATCGATTTGATCAGCGCCTCGCGAGGAAACGGGTTGTACGGATTCGCAAGGGCGCCCTCTCTCGCGACGTTCACTTGCCGAATCGCGAGATTCCAATGGTCCGTGCCGAGAAGGGCGAGAAAGGTGTGGTCCATCGGCTTTTGAGCCGGGTTGAGCTTCGTCGCAATCTCCGGCCAGAATCGCAACTGGTTCACCGACACCTGACTATCGTTAATCTTCACGCCCGAGGCACCCTTCATCCCACGGTAGTTGTTAACGAGCATCGGATAGTCGAGAAGTTGCGCGTTGTAGCTTTTCGGGAACGAGGAAAGCTCTGCGGCCTCTGGAGCCCCGTCCTGCGGATCGACCATGGTCCCTGCGACCGAGTAATAACGAATGCCCTCGGTCGGAATGACGGTCCTGCCCCACCACTTGAGGCGCTCGACCTCTGACAGTTGCTTTGCGCCCGTGACCACCGCCTCAATCAGCTTCTTTCCCTTGAGGACATTGAGATTGTAATCCTTGGAGGGGTTATCGAACTGAAGGGTATCAAAGAAGACCTGCACGACGAGGCTTACGGGGCCGTTGAGGTCAATGCGAAAGCCGTCCGCGATCAACCTCTTGTTGATTGCCCACTGCTTCGAAGCGTGCTTTATCTTCGTGCCAATTTCCGACGCGCCAGCCTTGATCATGTCTGCACCGAAGGCCGCCCAAGCTTCGAGGTTCTTGGCCACGAGTTCAGCCTTCTTTATCGAGCCCGCATCCGGAGGAATCAACGTAAGGCCGTTGCCAAATTTTTCGAGCGCGATCAGCTGCCGCGCAGAAGCGGGTGCTTGCGCCGCGCCAGTCGAATTCGTCGCGAGGTCGGCGAGATCAGAACCGTAGGTGACCCCACCAAGAGCAACCATCGCGTGAACCGACTTGATCCACGGATTTGCGGTCGGATGAGCGTTGGCCCTCGCCATCATGTCGAGACCCACCACCGCGCCACGCGAATACCCGAGCACGGTGATGTTCTTCGGTACTCCCATAATCGCAAAAAACTTGTTGAGGCGACGATTGAAGGTTTCGGCCTTATCGCCCACATCACCGAGCGATTCGAGAGAGAGCTTTTTGGTGTTCAGCAAGACAAGATTGACGAGCGGCTTGCCGCTCTTGTCGTCGACGCTGCCTACGGAAATCAGATCCTTAATGTCGTACAGTCGATAGTTGTAGTCGGCGAGCGAGTACGCCATATCCAGATGGTGCTTGGGATCGCTATCAACCTTGAGCGCGCTCTCCCAGTGCGATTTGTACGCTGTCTGCCTTGAGAGAACCTCCTCGAAGGAACGGCAATCGATGAACTCACCGAATATGCCGGGAACCACGACGATCGTCGGCCGATCGTTCATGTTTGATCCGGTGCTTTTCAAAACGGTTTCGATCTCCGTCGCCGACATTGGATTCAGCGGAATCGCAGCGCCCAGCTTCTGAAGATTAACGGGTTCAAGACGAGCGACTGCCTGCTGCGCGGCCCGCAGGAAACTGGCTCCATCGTGAAAGTCGCCCTTAGGCGGATAGAGGATTTCATTCGACGGTGCGTAGATAAGCTTCTTGACGTCTTGCTCGGTGTAGCCAGATCCCAGTGCGCCAGCGAAGATGTTGCGGAACTGGTTGAACTGAACTTTGCCCTCTGCCGCCTCCGCCTGGCTCGCATGGGTCGCACCGACCATCACGCAAGTTGCGGCTAGAATTGCACCCACAGAACGCAGACGTGAGCTCGGCTTCGTAGCAACAGTGGCCGTACCTTTCATAAGAAATTTCATGTTGTTTCTCCCTCGGAAATCGTTCCCCAACGTCATCGCTTACGGACGTTAGACGCACGTCCCTTAGAGGCCTCGCCGGCTGAACTGTTCTCTCCCCCTACCTTCACCTCGCACGTAGGGAATTGAGCCACCTCGGACTAACGACTGACCACAGCGCGCGCCTCGACGATGTTGTCCTCGATGCTGCAATACGTCCATCCACCGTAGCGCCCAATGGAGTCGATTCCCTCTTCTTGCAACGCCGCACCCAAACGTGCGTGCGCTTCAAGCGATCGCCTCGTGATGTGCACGTACGCGGGATCCATCACGACCGAGTGCTCCGCAACGAGTTCGTGGCCGTCGACAGTGCCCACCCTTGCGAGATCCGCGAGCACGCGCGCACGGACAGCGGCGACATCCACTTTCGCGTTTCGCTCAAAGCCAACCTCGACGTAGAGGCTCATCCGGTCGGTATCGAAAATGTTGTCGTAGAAGCCGACGCGGTAAAACACGACGTCGCGATCGGGATAGTAAATCCAGTGAACGTTCTTGCGCCCCTTCTTGTGAAAGCCCAGGTTGAACACGAGCACCTTATTCCATGAGAACATTGAAGGGTCGTGCTCCACTTGCGCAAGCGAGAGCAGCTGATTGAACGGCGCCGACGTGATCATCCGATCGTAACGGATGGATCGCTTGGTCGTTTGAGCCACGCGCTTCTTGCGGTCGATGCCCACGAGTGTTTCGGAGAGTGAGATCGTGCCCGGCGCGACGGCGCTAGCGATCGCGTTTACGTACTCGATCGCTCCGCCCTCCGGATAGGTGAACGTCGCGTTGTACGTCGCGTTGCGCGATACCTTCATGTTGCGAATGATGTCCGTGAGATCGGCGTGCGGGAAAAAACGTCCCATGGCGTCTTTATCGAGCGTGCCGAGATCGCACGCGTAGAGCTTCTCGTTGTACGGAATGAGAAATTTCTCCGCGATGGATCGCCCGAAGCGCGCGTAGATCATTGCCTTGAAGCTATCGTCCTTCGGTACCTCTTCTCGGAAGTAGAGGTCGTAGAGACAATCGATGAACTGATCCTTCGGGAGCTGGTGGATATTCTTCTGAAATGGAAAATCGACCTCGTTCCCACCGAGGTGCACGAACGACTGCTTGTCGACGGTGACAATGCGCTGGCCCACCATGCGCGAGCGGAGAAAGTGCTCTATCTCGGGATGCTTGAAGTGAAAGAAGTGGCCGGAATAGTCCCAGACGAAACCATCTTTCTTGACCGTCTTGCAGTATCCGCCGATCGCCGTATCGGCTTCGAGGATCACATAATCGTTGTCTCCCTTTTCAGAGAGCGCGGCGGCTGCCGCAAGGCCACTGACACCTGCACCGACGATAAGCGTGCGGACGCGTTCCATAGGGGCACAGTAGAGCGTGCGGTCACCGTTCGACACGGGAATTCACTCTGACGCCGTCGGACTCTTGCGGGCCACTCATGGAGTGCTATCCCCTGCAGTGCGGATTGGGGTGTTGCCGCTCAGGACCTGGCCATGCCCAAATTCAGTATCATTTGCCTTGCCGGCGGCATCGCGGTCATCGGGTGCGCGCATCGTACCCAGCCAGTCTTGAAAGCGCCGGTTGTGGTTGGCATTGGTGCGCCAACGCAATCGAAGACCATCGGATCGTTCCCGCCCGCGCGCCTGCGCGTTTCCGCGCACCTACCGTTTCACTTTTCGGGACCGACCGGACGATCGGAGTGGGGAGCCCACGAAGAAGATCCATGGAATTGGTGGATCCTGGACGCCAAGACGATCGGCTACTGGAACAAGCTCAACAACGCGCATCTCAAGGTCGACGCATCCTTCGTCTTCGATCATGCAAAGGGCGCTTGGCCCGGTTCGGGCTTCAATTTTCTCCCAATTTTTCCTGCATGGGCTCCAGACGAAAAGCCGAACCAGGGCAATAGTCTCAGTCTTTTCGCCGGTGCGGCCAGATTCCTTCCTAACGGCAAAGTGTTCGCCTGGGCCCACGCGCCGATCGCAAGTTGGGTACTGGTTGATCCCGAAATCGGATCGTACACAAAGTTGACGACATCACTCGCTCCTCCATGTCATGCGGCGGACGAAGCGCCGTGCACTGAGTCGCTCGCGCCCAACCTACCTCTCACCAAAACGATCCACGCCAAGGCAATCCAAATCGCGAGAATTTCGCGCGATGGATCGACCGTCGATGAGCTGACTCTTGAAGGAACGGAGCAGACCTTCGAGTCGACGAACGCCGATCAACGCGACGACAAGGTCGCGCTCGCGCGGGAAGAAATACGAACGGCTTCCGGAGGAATCATGCTCGCAGGCGCATGCGACAATCGGAACATGCAGGGCTACTGCGTGAGACAGCCCAGCGGCAGGTGGAAAACGGTGACGCTGCCGCTTGAGCAGATTGTCGCCGAACACGCCAACATCTGTCCCAAGGCGGACCGAACGAGAGTGCTGCCTTTGAGCGACGGCACGGCTCTCGTAGTCGCCGGCGCGACCTCAGGCGATGAGAAATGCGCAACTTGGTGGACTGCACCGGCGGGCACCGTTCGCATGAAGGGTTCAATCGATGACTTCTCCGAGCGCTTGGTCAACGACGACGGAGACGGCCATTTCTTCTTCTGGCCAGTGGTGCGCGGCAGTCAACAATGTCGAATCGATCCGCATCTTGACGGTTCACAAACGGAAGAGTGCGTCGAGGGCGCAATCGATCGTGTCGGCCGCCTCGGCATCTTGCGAAGGCCCAATGGATCGCTCGCTGAAACCACTGACGCGGGCCTGAACTGGAGCGCGATCGATCTGCTACCTGGCACCCCGACCAATGACATCGCATGCTTCGCGATCGGTTGTCGCATCGGACCGTTTTGGCGAATCGGTTGGGGGCGGTAATCGCGTGATCTGCAGACAACGCGACGCAGCGAACCCGTGAATATCACTGTGCTCCGCGACGACGTGTCGCCCCCTGCTTCGCCTTCAGCAACTCGACTTCACGGCGTAGCGTTTCGATCTCCGTCGCTTGCAGTTGAATCGCCGCGACCGCACTGCTCACGTAGCCGTAGAGGTCAACGCGCTCACGCGACTGAAGCACCGCAGGACTTCCGATGGGTTGATCCTCAATGATGAAGCCAAGATGATGATCGCGATCGGCAACGCCGGGGCGATACCTGTACGTTGCAAGGCGCGTCGCGATCAGACTGCGCGCGACTTGTTCGACTTCCTTCGCTTCAAGGTAGTGGATGTCCTCCTTCTGACTCGCCTGCGAAACCGGGCACCCATAGTCCTGCCACGTCCATCTGCCGGAGTGGCACGAAATTAGTGTCTCCTCGCAAGCTTCCCCGCGGGCTTCGGAAGTGCGACAGGCGAAGTCGTCAGCACCGCACGCATCGCCGAGACGCTGCCTCGGAACAGGACAGAGTGGCGTGCCCGTGGGCGTGGGACCGCAGCGCCAATCGATTCCGGCGTCATAACAGCGCTGCACCGGGTACTTGTCGCAAACGGGTCCGCACGCACACGTCGTGTCGCCGTAGGTGCACGCGATCGTTCCGCTGCACGCGCCCGACGGTTGCGACGCAGGACACGCCGTTGGATTCGGCCCGGGCGGAGGTGCGACAGGCGGACCGTTGGTTGGGCATTGCATCCCTCGGCTGTGCTGCTCGTCCCATGTGCCGCCGATACAGATGAGCTGCGCGTTGCACTGAGGATCGTAATCGTCGCCATATTCGCATGTGAGCTCGTTGACGGTGCACGGGCTCTGAACGTCGGGCTTCGTCGGCGGACAGCCGGGAGAATAGGTACCGCGAACGTACCCGCTCCCGCCGTCGGAACGAGCATCTGAGCCGTATGACGCGGCGTCGCCCAGCTCTAAGTCCTCGGTTCTGCCCACGCACGCACCGAAGAGAATGCCGGCACCAACCAATGCAAGGGCGATTGCTCGTCGAGACTCCATCCGCGGCGTGAGTGCACAGTTCGTACCGTCACTTGCTTCCATGATTTGTGGGGGCGTTGCACACCTCAACCGTGCCAAGATGTGCCAGCGCTCCCAAATGTCGTCGACCTCCGCCGATGACGCGGTGACTTCGCGAAGGGCGATTCCGCGGCGACAACCTCCGACATGGGCCTCAACTCCACGAGGTGGAGGCGCTTACCACACGCGCGAATACTCCGGCGCATACGAACGGCCGCGCTCCATGATTTCTCCACAACTCCCAACCACACTCACTAGATGTTGGGTGAGAGCTAAGAGGTCTCGGAAATCAGGGCAGAAACACGTGATCGCGCACCGACTGTGAGCACGCCGCAGCCTGGCACTCACGCCCAACGGGCGTGAACGCTTCTCGCCCATCCTCCTTTCTTCGAGTCGGCGCGTTATCCCCTTTCGAATTCGCCCGTAGACCTCTTATCCCATCTCAAATTCGCCGTTGACCTCATGGAGGGACGTTGCCTAACCCGCGTTGGATCCAAACTGTCGCCATTATTATCGGACTCGGTGCGACCAGCTGCACGCCGGTCGGCGACTCGTCTGTGCCAACCGATGCTGGTGCGGTCATTGCCGACGACGTGGGCGTGTCACAAGGTGAACGTGGAAGTTTCGTTTTCTCGAAGACGAGCGGCCTCACGGTTTCAGAGCAAGGTGACGTGGCAACTTTCACGGTTGCACTCATCGACCCACCGACCGCATCGGTGCAACTGCCGATCACCTCGCTCGATCCCGCGGAGGTCGTTGCGACGCAAAAGGCGCTGATCTTCACGAAGACCAACTGGAATGCACCGCAGCAAGTCGAAGTGCGCGGCGTCGACGACCTTATCGCCGATGGACATCAAGACGGGCGCATCGCGTTCGGGCCCTCGATAAGCGATGACCCGCGCTATAGCGGCGTCACCGCCCCGGATGCAGTAGTCAAGAATGTTGACAATGAAACGCCGTCCATTCGGGTGTCACAACCAACGTCGGCTCGCGTGGCGGAGACGACGCTCAGCGCGTCGAATCAGCTCACCTTTGGCGTAGCGTTGACTTCGCGCCCGATAGCGGTCGTGGACATTCCCATTTCGGCAAGTGTGTTGGGCGCGGTCGATGTGTCTCCGCCTTCGCTGCACTTCACGCCCGAGGATTGGAGTTCATCGCACGTGGTCCTGGTGCGGGGCGTTGAGAACCTCACCGCGGATGGTGATCGAGCGGTCGTTCTCTCGCTCGGACCCGCGTCAAGTGCCGACGTTGCTTACGATCTGCTGAAGGGAGATCCGGTCTCCATCGTCGTGGAGGATGACGAGACTCCGGGCTTCGACGTGATTGCGCCAACGCCGCTCCAAGTGAGCGAATCGGGCACCCAGGCAACGGTGACCATGGCCCTCAAATCGCTTCCGACGAGTCCAGTCACGATCGACGTAGGCAGCAGCAAGACCTCTGAGATGGTCGCGTCGCCAAGTACGTTGACGTTCACCAGCACCAATTGGAATGCGCCTCAGACCATTTTTCTCCGCGGCGTGGATGATCAAGGCATCGTCGACGGCAATCAAAAGGTCTGGCTGACGTTCGCGGCCGCCAAGAGCACCGACGTCGGATACAACGGCCGAAAGCCCGACGATGTCGCGGTCACGAACCTCGACAACGACACCCCAGCGGTGTTGGTTTCGTCGCCTTTCCTTACCATTCTCGAAGGCGGCGCGGCTGTAACGATCTCGGTGCATCTCTCTGCGCAGCCGACATCAAATGTGCGAGTACCCGTGCGTTCGACCGACGTGACGAAGGTGGTCGTGTCGACTTCGGAGCTCGTTTTTACAAGCGCAAATTGGCAATCGATTCAGCAGTTTACGGTTATGGCGATTGACAATCAGGGCATCAACAGCGCGCAACTCACATACGTGGAGCTTGGCACGCCGGTGAGTACTGACCCTCAATACACGAGTGTCGTGTCGCCCAAGATACCTGTGACCATTACTGATGACGAGGTGGCGGGTGTTATCGTTTCGACGTCGAGTATCGTAACGGGCGAGCGCGGCGAGTCGGCGACCTTCACTGTTCGCTTGACCGCAAAACCTACGGCCGACGTGACGATTCCGATTTCAAGCTCACGTCCTTCAGAGGCGTCGGTCTCACCAGCTGCGCTAGTCTTTTCGACGACGAATTGGGCGAGCCCGCAAACGGTAATCGTAAAGGGCCTTGACGATTCAGCCAAAGACGGCGATCAACCGTATCGCATCGATCTGGGCACGCCCGCGAGCACCGACATGCGGTACACGTCGCTCAATCCACCCGGCGTGACAGGGACCAACCGCGACAATGACAGCGCAGGGTTCTTGGTGTCGCCAACCTCAGGACTCACGACCACCGAGGGGGCGGGCAGCACCACGTTCACAGTTGTGCTCACCGGCTACCCGACCGCGAGCGTGACGATCGCCGTTCGCTCATCGAATACGGATGAGAGCACGGTGTCGCCCGCGAGCCTCGTCTTCACGCCGGCGAACTGGTCGGTTCCACAGGTAGTGCGCGTCACGGGCGTGAACGATGACGTTGCGGATGGCAATGTCGCATACTCGGTCTTTCTCGATCCTGCGGTGAGTACCGACGTTGACTACTCGGGAAAGAAGGCGAGCGACGTGAGCCTTGTTAACAACGATGACGACGCCGCTGCCGTGATCGTGTCTGCGTCGCTCTTGACGACTTCCGAGAATGGGACATCCTCGATGTTTACGGTCAAGCTCGCGAGCAAGCCGTTCGCGTCGGTGACGGTGAGCTTAACCTCGTCGAACACGGGAGAGGTCACGGTGTCACCCTCGGCGCTGACGTTTACCGCGGCCAATTGGAACTTGCCGCAAGCCGTTAGCGTGCAGGGGATGGACGACTCCTTGATCGATGGAAGCAGGTGGGTCACTATCGTGACGAGCGCGGCGGTTAGCGCCGACCCGGCTTACTCTGGTCTTGCGGTTGCCGACGTCACGGTTGCCAACCAAGACGACGACAACGCGACTAGCTTCTCTGTGACCGGCCTCACATCGCCGACGACCGTCGGGGCGCCACATTCCGTTACGATCACGGCGCTCAAGGCTTCGAGCCTCGTGGCGACGGCCTACACCGGTACCGTCCGTTTTACGTCGTCCGATTCCGGTGCGATCTTGCCGGCGAACTACACCTTCGTCGCGGGCGACAACGGCGTCCACACGTTCACGGACGCAGCGGCATTGATCGCCACAGGCAGCACCATCTCGGCCACCGACACAACGTCGCCTTCGGTGATCGGGACCTCAGGTGCCGTCACCGTGAACGCGCCGGCCCTCGCCTGCGACTCGGGGAACTTCTATTCAACGTGCACGGTTTCGGGTGCCAAGACGGTTCCCGGCGGAACCACCCTCGCTGGCATGGGAAGCCTCTTGGTTACAGGAACGGGCTCCATTGCGCTTTCAGGATCGGGAACGCTGACGCTCTATTTTACGGGCGATGTTACGGTCGCGACAGGCGGCACGATCAGCGTTGATGCCTACGGTTCGGCAGGTGGCGCGAGCACGACAACGAGCGTCGTGGCATCGGGTACTGCCGGCGGCATCGGTGCCGGCGCTGCTGGCAGCGCGGGTGGTGGCGGTGGTCACGGCGGGGCAGGTGGTGCAGGTTCGAGCGCAACTTCGGGCTTGGGTGGAACGACGTTCTTCGGATCCGTTTCGGCCCCGACGACCTTAGGGTCTGGCGGCGGCGGAAGCTCCTTCGCGGCTGGCGCTGCGGGTGGTGGCGCGATGAAAATTACCGCGAACGGCACCCTCAGTGTCGACGGTACCCTCTCGGCCAATGGTGGGGCTGCCGCGGCCGGGAATCCGCACAGCGCGGGCAGTGGCGCGGGCGGGTCGCTGTGGATCGTCACAGGCACGCTCGCGGGGGGCGCGGGCGGAGTCATCCGCGCGAATGGTGGAAACGGAGCGGACGGTACCGTGACCGACAGCGGTGGCGGCGGCGGTGGTCGAATCGCCGCGTCTTATACAACGAGCACGTACACCGGCTCGATGGTGGCGTACGGAGGCACGGCGGGCGGCGGCACCGGCAAACCTGCAGGTGCGGGAACCGTGTACCAAAAGCCCACGGGTAGCAGCGCAACGCTCAAGATCGATAACAACGCGGTCGTTGGTGAGCAGACCTACTTTGACTTGAGCGCCAACCTCGCCTTCAGCCTCGTGACGATCACGGGTGCTGCAAGAGTGATTCTCCTGAACACGCAACCCACGATGACGATCGCCGCAATGACGATCGCTGCGACGGGTTCGATCGATCACAGCGCACTCGGATCAGCCGGCGGCATCATCACCACGACGAGCGTCACCGGCGCAGGTGCCGCGCCCGGCGTAGGCGCAAGCGGTGCTGCCGGTGGTGGCGGCGGTGGCGGGTACGGAGGTGCGGGGGCCGCCGGCGGTGGCGGCACCGGAGGCGCGGGAGGCGGCACCACGGGTTTGAACACGACACCCACCACGCTCGGATCAGGGGGCGGCGGTTCGTCGACGCAAGTGGGAGGCGCCGGCGGCGGTGCAATCCGCCTTATCGTTACCGGCACGCTCACGGTTGCAGGCTCGATCAAAGCCGACGGTGTGACACCTGCGGCTGGCTCCACGAGGGGAAGCGGCGGCGGATCGGGCGGGTCGATTTACCTCACGGTAGGAACCCTTGCAGGCAATGGGACGATCGCCGCGCGAGGTGGCGCAGGCGGTGATGGCACGGCGGTAGACGGTGGCGGTGGCGGCGGCGGGCGCATCGCGATCTATCGGGCGGTCGACGCCTCAGCCATCGTACCGTCCGCTGCCGCAGGGGTGGGTGCCACCGCGGGCACGTTGTTCACTTCGTTGTAGGCGATGCGGCGACGACTTCATGCGACGGCTACCAACTTGCGCGGTGGAGGCACTATTGAGAAATTGCTGAGGAAGGAAATTCACGTTCAGCGCCTCAGAACCAACGTCGCTACCTTTCACTCATGAACGCAACGTCCTTTCACGCACGATCGATGTCGTTCTTTCGCGATCAGACGCCCCTTCCCAAGTATTGGTTTCGCGGCAATCCGTATCTTACCCACCGAGCCAACGCGATCACGCTCCTCTTTCCACGTGGAGAGGAATTCTTCGTGCGATCGGTCCGCGATGCGCTTCCGCGGATAACAGATCCTCAACTGTTACGAAATGCGCGCGCCTTTGCGGCACAAGAAAGCCAACACTCCAGAGCCCACACCGAGCACTTCGAACTTCTAAGGACTCACGGCTTTGACTTCGACGGTGTCATGGAGCACACGCGAAGACAATGCGAGTGGACCGACAAGCATTTCTCACTCGAAATGCGCCTCGCAATCACGTGCGCTGCTGAGCATTTTACCGCCATGGTGGCGCGTGAGCTGCTCGGTCGAGAGAGAGACTTCTTCAACGGAATCGATGCACGCGTCAGGAGCATGTTTCGCTGGCACTGCCTTGAAGAGCTCGAACATAAAGCAGTCGCGTTCAATGTCATGAAGGCGATTGGCGTTTCCGAGCGCGTCAGACTTGCGGGCGGTCTGATCGAGTTTTTCGCGATGATGGGCTTCTGGAAGCGCGCGACACACATTCTCTGTAAGCAAGATGGCTTGTCGCCCGAAGCACTCGACGAAGGCCGTCGCATCGCCATGCGCGAAGGAGATTCTCCAGATCGCGAGTTTCTAAAGCGATATCTCGAGTACTTCAAACCTAGGTTTCATCCCGATCAACACGATGATCGTGCGCTTATCGAGAAGGTCGCGCTTGAATTCGACTACGCGCGATCGGGCAGAGCGTAGAGCGTAGGCGAAACAAGCAGCCAGTACGGTGGCCCACCCTCCTTCGAGGATCGCGAGGCGCGGCGCGCGGGAGGCTGTGTGGCTCTTCACAACTGCTGAGGTTGCTCGGACGCGCAGCTCATAGATTAGCGCGGCGTAGCGCCACGCACGCTGTCGCGCTCAACACTTCTGCAACGCCTAGCGATCACGCTGAACGGTACACATGCAAGAAGTTTTGAAGCCAAGTTGGAGGCAGCGATGAGCAAGGTTAACCGGCTGGCGGCGTTCTTTGTCGTGGGCTGTACAAATGCGACGACGCCTATCTCAGGCGCGGGGGCAGACAGCGTCACCATCGCAGAGTTCGGCCTCAGTGCTCGTTTGCAAGGAGCCGACATGCGCAAGTCGGCTTGCACGCGACTGGTCGCTCGCGTTGAGAAGTTGAAATCAATCGACGTCGGAGCACCAGGGCTCGCGGACAAGATCGCAACTGTAAAGTCCGCGATTGGCAACGCGACCTCAGAGATGGGTGAATTTGAACCTCTTCTCAACGGCGAAGTTCGCAATAGTTATGC
The DNA here is from genome assembly GCA_023248735.1 of Myxococcales bacterium. Classification (GTDB taxonomy): domain Bacteria; phylum Myxococcota_A; class Polyangia; order Polyangiales; family Polyangiaceae; genus JAHFDX01. The sequence continues at coordinate 4,650 of JAHFDY010000037.1, read as the reverse complement.
TGGCTTCGTCGCCGGCGATGGCTTCAATGCTATCGAACTTCAACTGCTTCTCGTTGATCTCGCCAATCACCTCCGAGCAGCCGGCATATCTGACGAAAAGGTCGACGCCATTGTCGCAGCGCTGCAGGACGCCGCAGTTACAGCAAGGCAGGCCGCTGTGCGCGACAAGGTCGCATCAATCGCCGTTGATATCGGCGACTTCTTCGCGCTCCTTCAACGCTGCGCTCCAAAGAAATAGGGGAAGAACGATGAGAAAATTTGTACTTGCAATGGTTACGATCTCAGCATCGCTGCTTCCTGTTCGCGCGAACGCCTTCTTCGAGGACTTGTGCGCCGATGGCAAGGGCGGTTGGAAGAACTGTGTCGACAAATGCGATCCCGACGCGACCGCGTGCACCGCACGATCGGCATTTCAAGCGGCACAAATCACGCCGCAAACCGCGGCTCGCAGCATGTATCACATCGACTCGACGTACCACATCGCCATGCGCCTTGGCTTCAGGGCCGACGTTGCCTACTGGCTCGCCGCGTACGACGAAGCAGCCGACACGGGTGAGTACACGCCAATGGACGAGTGCGGAGCACTCATGAACGACGAGCCGGAATACAAAGCCATCAACAAGTTGCGAGGCCTGTCGAGGGCAGATGCAAACGGCGGCACGGCATGGCACATCTCAACCGCGTTCGCGACCACGTCTGCAACGGGAGATGCTGGTGCGGCAGCTGCTTGGACGGAACACAAGCGTGCGAACGTGTCCGGCTACTACCCGTATGGCAAGACCTTCCCCAACGGCGGCGCATCGTGGTCGACGTTTGCGAAGCCGGCGAGCGACAAGTACGAGGGCATTCTGATCGACGCGCGGCGGTGGGCCCTACCCGTCGAAGCGGCAGCACCATTGTGTGCGGCAGGGTTTACAACGCTGACTTCGGGTAGCTACTTCATGGGCACGAGTTGCTTGTCGCCGTCGGTGACAATTACCGGCACGCTGCCACCGACCAACACGCAAGCCAGCACCGGTCCAGCGGCACTCGACACGGAATGCGATGCAGCTGGGTGCCCGCCCGCTCTGCCGAAAATCGTGCACTATGCACCAGAACTAGAGTCGCTCCTCACGAAGGAGGAAGGCGCGACCGGAGTTCTCTTCATGGATCCCGCAAAGCCTCTCGTGCCTCTCGCGATTGCGCGCATGGGTATCTACCTTCACTTCCTGCAAGATCGTCCCTCGCACGCGACTTACTGTTCCGACCTGAAGGGCTCGTACACGCAGCGTCTGTCAAACGGGAACATACAAACCAACTTCAACGCGAACTGCGGCGCCGGTCCGCACGCGATAACCCACATGATGGAGTACGGGACAGAGAGCGTAAACCTGCCGCTTCGCTCGTATCAGGCCCTGAGCCTGACCTTCGACGAATTGGTGTTCTTCGCAAAGTTCATCGCGGATTTTTCTTGGTTCGATACCAACAACACCAGCAACAATGGCGGCAAGACGGCGAAGGCCATGACGAATTCCGAACTCTCATCGCTCAAGGGTGCGGTCGTCGGACGCATCGCAAAAAACTGCACCGAAACCCCCGGTGGGCCCGACCAGTTTGACAGCGGGACCGACGCGGATGTTAGCGGTGACGACAACACGTCAGAGTGCTGGATCGCGGGTACCGCCTCCGGCCCTCACAAGAAGGCGAACCCTGCCGACCGCGTCGCCGCATGGAAGCGCAACAACAACTCGTACAACATCGCACCTATGCCGGGATGGACAAGAAACTACAAGTGTTCGAAGTGAATTCGGGAACGGCTCTAGCACTACTCTAACAGTTTCTAAGGGCCCGCCCGCGTTCCGCAGACGCGGCACAGAGGAAGCGCAACCAACCAACCCATGATGAGCTTTCGCACTGCCGGAAGTGAAGCGGCAGGGTTGTTGCGCTTACGATTTATTTTCACGCAACCTTAGTTGCTGAAGGAATGCGAACGCGATCATTGTGAGGAGTGCATGATGATGACACATGCGCGAGCCGTGAACACATTGGTCAAGTAAGTGGACTACCAAGTCGCGCGAGCATCGCGGCGAGCCCGTCGAGCAGCACTCGCGAAAAACTGTTGAGCCTTTGTGGCGCACGCTGTCGTTGTGCTCGCAACTCAACATCATGGCCCTAGTCTGGCCGCATGACTCCTGCGTTCCCCGTTCGCACGCCGTCATTCTTTGATGACGACACGCCGCTGCCTCGCCATTGGTTTCGCAACAACGGGTACCTCACCCACCGCGTGAGTTCTCTTTCACTGCTCTTCCCGAGAGGCGAGGAGTTCTTCGTGCGCGCAGTACGCGACGCGCTGCCGCTTGTAACAGACCCGGAGCTACGGCGGCGGGCTCAAGTGTTCGCCGCGCAGGAAGGACAGCATGGTCGTGCGCACACCGCACACTTCGAACTTCTGCGCGCGACCGGTGTTGAGATCGGTCTGCCCATTCGCAAGCTTGAGCGACGCGCCGCCTGGGCCGAGGCGAACGTGTCGATCCCCGTACGTGTCGCCATTACGGCCGCCGCTGAACATGTCACGGCGGTTCTCGCGCGCGAAGTACTCACGCGAGAAGAACTTCTTTACGGCATCGACCCTCGAGTCGGCCGCCTCTTGCGCTGGCACGCTCTCGAAGAGCTTGAACACAAGTCCGTTGCCTTCGATGTCATGAATGCCATCGGCGTCTCCTATGCCGTTCGCGCTTCAAGCGCGCTGGTTGCTTTCGCGAGCATTATCATCCGCTGGAACTTGATCACGAACTATCTATGCCAGCAAGACGGTCTGAATGGTGCCGCGCTCAGAAGTGAGCGGCTACGCTCGATTGCAAGCGTTGACTTCTCGATTTCGTCCTTGACGCGCAAGTGTGCACCCTACTTCGCACCTTCGTTTCATCCAAATCAAGACAACGACGATTTGCTCATCGCTCGCATTCGGCCGGAGTTCGCAGCCTACGTGGTCAACAAATTTGACCGTCAATTTATATGACTGTCGTACTGGCGACCATAAATGTCACCGTGAACGTTGCAGTACTCTCGATTGAAGATCCTTTACGAAGTACGAGTAAGTATTGAAACTTGTTCATGCCCGGTCGGTAGGTATCGGTAGCATGCAGCGCGCGAAAAACGCCTACTCCATTGGCGATAGGTCGCCCAAGGGTCTGGGTTGACGCTTTTCCATTAGCTGCGGTCACAAGCATGAGCGTGTGCTCTTCGCCTTTGACGCCGCTCACCTCGAACTCGAGCGCAATCTCAAGCGAAGACGAGCACGCAACGACGCCCAGGTTGCGGGGCGATTCAGTCTTACTCCATCGTACTTTGGCGGCTGTTGTCCATGCGCTCGGGTCGGAGGAGAAAGCAAACGGCGATGGGACGGAGTTATTCATCATAAACCTACAGGCCAGAGGTTTTCTCGAGATAGCAGTGCTCCCACAACGATCGTGCATGTGATCCACGCTTTCATAAGCCTCACCATGCACGCGAGCGGTTGCGAAATTGTGGAGAACGGCAGCCGCGTTCTGCGCTGAGCACATGCGTTGCGGAAGTGTTGACTAGGTTGCGTCGGTGATTGCCGCTGCCCAGCGCGCGTTCATGCTGAACCGCTCACCAGGAGTACAACAACATGACGAACGGAATGAAGGCGCTGCTCACAACTCTTACTATCGGCACAATTGCAGGCTGTACAGCCGCTCCAAGCTCAGGAGAAGACCAAGCCGCCCTCGTCCAGGAAGTCACGCCAGTGAGCTTGCTATCAGCAACGTTTGGCATCGCCGACTTCGGCGGCGTTGGTCCGTGTGCCTCTAGCGCTCCAGTCGACGGACTCCCTGTAGTGTTCTCGACAACCATCGCGGCGAACAGTGTTTCACCTAGCGATTTCGAAGTTGTGCGACGCGACGGCAGTGTCGCAACTCCGCAATGTGCAAGCTTCTTTCCTTCGGTCAACGCCGACGAAGCGCGCACCATCCTTCTGCAGGGCCAATTTGGTCGTGCTGGCGGCGACGATCCGCTTAGCGTGCGCATTGTCGGTGACATTCTGACCTCCGATCGCACGGCCAACTTTCGCGGTCTCACCAGAAGCGTGGTTCCGTACTCTGTGGGCCAACACCTCGTCTATGCGCGTCGGCAAAGCGTCTCCTCAAACGTCGGAGGCACCGATCAGTGCCCTCCCTCTGCCTCTGGCAAGACCGTCAACCTAATTGTCCAACTCGCGTTTGGCTCGAACGCGGGAACTTCGTTCCCCAATACAACTCAGTACTTCTCTCGTTTCAGCGTCAAGCTGGCCGACGGATCCATAGCTACGCCGATCGCATTTGGCGACGTGACCGTCGATAACTACCTCGAACTCTGCTTGAGCGCGCCGTCACCGGCAGCCTCGGTGTCAGTCGCGACGGGGACTGTCACCGACGCCTCAGGCCAGTTGAATGAGGTGCCTCTTTCGGTGGTCCTCGAGAACTAAGCGAGGTCCTTGAGTTTGGCGCGCGAGCACAAAGTTATCTTTTCCCCAATTCTCTTGGTGACCATGCGCTCGCGCGCCTTTTTTGCGAACACTGGCTGCACGAGCAACCCGCGAAGTTTTGCTGATACGTTCGTATCGCATGGCAACGATCCTTGTCGTCGAGGACGACCCCGCGATTGCATCGA
>JAHFDY010000036.1:27152-29371 GCA_023248735.1 Myxococcales bacterium | reverse complement strand
TCAGTTTCAGCGTTGATCAACGACGTAGGGCACGTGGTGCAGTAGCAGTCGTTTGCTGACTTCACTTCTGCGCCATAGACGCTGCTGCGACAATCTGCGTCGACATTGCACGACGTCGGGTCCTTCGGCGTTGCAACTGCGCGTGTCCAATACTGCGACACCGATAGCGAACGTCCGCCGCCGGTGATGTCACTGACGTTACCGGTCACGATGATCGCCGCCTTCGTCATAGCGGTCGAAGCATCTGCCGCGTTCGCGCCTCCGAGCTCCGAAGCTGTGCGCGTAGTTTTGTCGTTGAGCTTGTCGGCGGTAATGGTGAAGCAAGGCGCCTTTTTGCAAACAATGCCGTTGTTCTCGGCACGGAAGTAGGTTCCGGTCTCTGTGCTTGCGGTCGCGGCTACCCAAACCTCACCAGGGGTCAGCACGCCGAACTTGCCCATCGTGCCGTAGTCTCTCTTCGAGATCTTGCCACGGACAATGGTGCCGGTTGCGCCATCGACGTCCGCCGCGCTCCAGTCGATTTCGGCGACGTAGCACTCGCCCGTTGTGCGTGAACCGTCAGAGCACGTGGTGTACGTCTCGTTAAGGCGCTTGACGTAATAGCCACCGCAGATCGGCGAAATGCATCGACGCATATCGTACCGAACGCTGTAGTACGTCGAGGTTTCCTTTAGGCTGGCCGCCTCGTCGGTGTCGGCCACTGTGTCGTCAACAACATTGACGGATGACGAACAAGCGGTGGCGAAAACGGAAATAGCGACAATAGTCAGAAAACGCATGGGGCCCCTTGCAGCGCGAAAGTTTGGTGCGCGTGCGCGGGCCTCGTACCTCGCACGACACGACCAGTCAACAGGGCTAGGCGCGCGATGTAAGGAGCAAGGCATCTGTCCGGTTTGAGTAGCAAGGCAAATGTCCGTTGCGGGTCGACCTTTGCGCTCATGTATGTCGACCGGTGAGGGGCGCCTACCGAAATGGCGCGTGCGGGTAGCTTTCGGTTCTCTCGTACCGATATCGCTGCCGTAGCATCGACTAGCCGAGTCGTCCTTCTTGCTACTTCGGATGGGTCGCGCAAAAGGGAGCGAAGCGCATGAAGTTTCAACCGAACGGACCGGGTCGACAGAGTGCCACGATTCCGTTAGTGATTCTCGCCGCTGCGGCACTTGGCGGGTTCGTGGCGATGGGTGTACCGGGCAGCCCCGGGTGCGGTGGCTCTGGTGAGGGTGCGGTCACGATCAACGGATCGGTGACCGCGCAATCGTACGGAACGACGTACACTTCGTATTCGGCAACCGATGGAACCATTCCCACCCAGTCCATAACGCTCGAAGCGAACCAAAGCGCCACCGGGTACTCCGTCCCGACCGCGCTCACGTCCGCCTATGTCGACGTGCCCGTCGATGCGACCATCATCGGGAGGCAAGTGCAGGTCGATCTCGACAGGGTCAACTTGGTTGAGGATGGCACGGCTGACGCGTTTGTCGCTTGGCAGTATGTCAGCAGTGCGCCGACCTATCGTCAGTCGTTTACGAGCGCAATGGGCTTGGGTCTGGGGTCTGATTTTGTCGAGACCACGACCGGTAGTGGTACCGCTTCGTCGGCGATCGCCCCGGCAGCGGGGCAGTGGTTCATTGCGCCGTACTCGCGTCAGAGCTCGATGACTCAATTGGTGGCCGACGGGTTGACCGGCCGGATCAAGATCGACAACAAGCACTCGATTGCGCAGCTCGTTCCGGTCTCGCCAAGGCAGGATTATTTCCTCACGTTCGACATCAACACATCCGGGTTCTACTACGACGATCCGCAGCGACCGGGCTCGCAAGATACGTTGACCGTCAAGTACGCTTTTCTCACCGCAGATTTTGCGCCGGTCGCGTTTTGGGATCCGACGACCAATACCACGGCGAGCGCGGAAGGCGGATCGTCGGTTACGGCAGTGACCCACGCGCAATACAAATTCGAAGAATCGAAGATGGCGGAGCTGAAGGCGTCGGCCCTAAAGCCGGCGACGTTCAACGACAAGTTCGTACGCAAGACAACGAGGCTGCGCACGCTCGACTGCGACGACCACAAAATGTACGCCGCGAATGCGGTGGCGACCACGAACGACATCACGGTCAACATGTGCAATGTCGCGGGCTTGGGCGTGGGAGGTTCGTCGCTCGTCACCAACGGCGTCGCCAATACGGCGGGCCTCGCCTACGAGTACCAGATCAAATACA
>JAHFDY010000036.1:0-27142 GCA_023248735.1 Myxococcales bacterium | reverse complement strand
ACGACGGCGTGTCCAACGGGGCATCCCTACCAAAATGGGTACTGCTACGGAGCCGCCATCGACAACGTTGCGCTCGACCCCATCGAACAGGTGAAACTTGAGCTGCTTGATAGCGCTGGACGCGTCCTTCTCAAGTCGAACCAGGACAAGGGCTTTTACATTGATCCGGTGAAGGTGCACGGCACAACACCCGCGACTCTTCGCGTCACCTTGCTTCGTTATGGCAGCAAGGCGCCAACGCTGAAGGCCGTCTATTTCACCAATGGCGTCGATGCGACTCTCGCGGTGACCGGGCCACGTTTCCCTGGCGCGGCCGCTCCGAAGGGACGGTTCGCAAAGGTGCCTGACGATTACGCGCCGTTCCAAGAGTGGGATCACAGCAAGTCGCCGACGGCTTCGTTTGAGTCGGCGACCCTTCGGACGCAATGCACGAAAATTGATCCGAACGATCCCCTCGGCACGCGGAAGGTCGACACGTGCACCAATGTGATGCGCGACCAAAAAATGAATGTCGTGCCCGCGACCCTTGGCAGCCTTCCCGTTCGATGGGACGCAACGAAGGTCAACTTTGAAACAGGCAACACCGGTGACTACGTCATCGGTTGGGGATCGGACGACATCATCGGCCGCACCTACCATGGTGCGACATTGGCAGGCACCTCGGTCAAGCACCTGGCCGCGTACCTGGCTCGTGACTACAAAGACTACGTCAGCGATGCATCTTACGAGCTTACCGGCATGGGTGCAGGCGCGACGTGGATCTACACGGGCAACGCGCAGCTGTGGATCACCGATTCGGCGACGTACACCGCTGCGTGCACGGGAACCAACCTGACGGGGAACGCCGCGACGGACTATGCAGCGGCGACTGCCTCTGAGAAGGACTGTTGCTTTACGGTCACCAAGACGAAGGATCCCGTCACACTGATAACGACCAACACGTATGGCTACGCAACGTTCAGCGCAACCACCGGCAACGCGTGCCCGGTGGGTGTGTTCCCCGATCGCGGATCGAACGCGGCGACGCGCATGAGCGATGCGGGCCAAATCATGCACATCGTGAAGTTGTACCGTCGCGCGGTCATCGACGCGTTCGATGGTGCACACAACGTGACGGTCAACTACAAATACGGATCGACCTCAGCCATTGACGATGTCACGCTCACGATTCCGCAGGTCAAGAAAATCGGGTCGGACGGCGAGATGAACGATAATCAACTGTCCACGAAAGGCGGGTGCGGGTACACCCCCCCGGCCACGGGCGTGCTCACACCCGTCTCGTATGCCCAGTTTGGCCGCACGGGCAGGACGCACTACCTCTGCCGAACCGCGGCAACCGCCGCGGCATGCCAGGCATCGTATCCGACGGCCGTGTGTACCGCTGCGACAACCGATCTGTGGAATCCCTCTGCGATCGATGCGCATACGTACGCGACGACACGCACCAACGCCGCCACGTTGGGTGACGTTTCGGTTGCCTACCCCGGCACGAACAAGCGCTACAACAGCCCGAACCTCATGATCGATGTGCCCTGGTACGCCGAGGTGATGGCCGACTTGTCACTCGCGCCCGCGAACACGTATGCATGGGCGGGCTCCGCCACCGTGAACCAAACATTTAGTCAACCCGAGGTACTATTCGATCAATTCGCGACATGGCAGGATGTCATGAACAACGCGGTTGCGGGATCAGGATCGGTTCCCTTCTTGTTCTCTGACGTGCGCAGCTTGCCGGCTGAGGTTTACGATCCAGGCTGCAGTCCTTTCATCAAAGAGAGTGCGACCTGCGTGCTGAGCGGCACAACTGGCTACTTCAAATCCGCACCGCAAACGTGGGCGGCACCGACGGACACCACGGCGTGCATCGCCACTCCTCCTCCGAATACGAGTCCGGGTTCGAGCCACTACTTTCGGGGATGGGGACACGACGCGGCGCAAAAGCAAGTCAACCGTCTAACGATGATCGGCTTCGCGCTCGGAGTCGAGTCGATGTACTACCAGGGCGTCGTCTTCCAAGGAGAGAAGGGATCCGTGTATCCAAACTCGGCATCGCTTCCCGACGGCACCATCGGCAACCGGTGCTGGAAGAGCACGAATGGCTGGGGCTACACAATTCTCGAGCGCAACGCTGAAGACAACGGCCTCTTGGCGCAAACGAGTGTCGCGTATCCGACGGCGAGCGCGCCGGGTCCGGTCTACGCGGCCTCTCAATATGGTTCCAACAGTTCTTCCATTTTCCACCAACTTGCGAACTACCACTTGGGAACCGCGTATCCGCAATTGTCGACCTTCGCGCTCGTCGACAGTCGATGGCAACTTCCTGGCGAAAATTACTACGCGGCGGCATTCCGATCATCGACCGAAACGAATGTTTGGTACGTCGCGGCTTGGTGGGTGCCTGAGTTCACGTACGGCTTCGCATCGCACTACAGCACCTACCCCACCAGCGATCAGACGTTTCAGTATCTCTCGCCGTTCATCGACAAGGGGTATACCGAGAGGCGCCTCGTCAACATCGAAATCCCCGCAGCCGTCACTGGGTTCTCGCGCGCGACGCTGCTTGCGCCAACAACCGACTCTGCCCTGACCAACGCCAGTGGGACTGTAGCTCAAACGGTTACAATTGGGGCGGCCACCGGCTCGGCCGTGCAAAATGTTCTGACAGGCGTTCCCCTTGGCGAGCAGCCCGTGATCATTCGCATCGAACCCTGACGCGAAGGCTGGCAGGCAGCGCCATGCGTCGCATCGTCGGTGCTCTTGCAAGGGCTAGTGAAGCGAAATCAGAAGCACGAGCCAATACAGATCGAGGGCCGCGTAGGCGAACACCGCCGCACCCAGAATGTAGGGACCGATCCGAAAAAGCTGAAAGCGCGAACTCATCAGGAAAGCGAACAATGACAGCGCGTATTTCAGCGCAACAAATCCCCACGGATGGGAAAATATGAGGGACCTTAGCACTGGGTTCAATTCGGAGACCGTCCCGCGGCGGACACATACGAAGGTCAGCACCGTGTCGATCGTGGAGAAGAGCACGAACGCGAGCGCGTATGGACGCACGGGCTTCGCGATGCGATCGACGACGTTGTCGAACGTTCGTGCGAGTCGTCCCGGAACGCGCTTTCGTCGTCCTGTGAACATGTAGCGATTGACCAGCGTCGTTGGTGCGGCCCGTCGATCGGGCCCTGTATAGACACTCGTTTTGATCCAGTCGTACTCAAGGAGTGAAGCCGCCGGCGGCCCTGAGGGGCGTGCGTTGGGTTGCATCAGCGGAATGACAAACTCCGGAACTTGTGTCGCGGCGAACTCGTGGATAGTCGCGAGGCGAGTCGTCCACAATGCGGCGTCCCGAGCGCGGGAGATCCCGACGACTACGGTCATCTTGGGCTCTCTCCTCCACGGAAGCACTGCCAAGTAAGCGTGCGTGTCCGGTTCGTCGTGCAACGTGCGCGTGTACACTTCCTGTTCGCGCGTTGTCTCTCCGAGCGTGGCCTGCAACAGGGGCTCATCGAGTCGCGCATTGGTGCCCATCTCTTTGATCGGCTGTGACCATCGCCGCTGCACTTCTTGTCGCAACAGCGCGAGTTGATCGCTCGGCAAAACAAACTCAAGTCGAAGTGCGGCGGGGTCGCGCGAGAAAGTTCGAAGGACCGCGTCCTTTAGTCGAACGAGCCGTCGCACGGTCGCGAGAAGTAACGTCTCTCCGTCGCATGCGTTGAGTCGGATGTTCGTGGCGGACACATCGGGCCGCCGACTGGCTGCGCCGAGCGCGTCCTGCACGATCCAACGAATGTTCTCGACGCTCGTCTTATTTTGGATCGCACGGGCGATGGTTTCGTCGGCACGGGCATCGACGATTTCGGTGAGATCCTCGTACGACCCAAGCAAGAGCCGCAGCGAGTGGGGCGCAACTTCGGCGCAACGTCGCAAGAGATCGAGCCCACTCCCATCGGAAAGTGCATCGGCCGCGAGGATCACGTCGACGTGCCGACCCGTGAGCACGAGCAGCGACGCTTCGATCGACTCACCGAGGACCACATCGTACTTGGTCAGCGAAGCCACGATCGCGTCGCGTCGTTCGCCCGCAGGATGCGCGACGAGAACAACCGCTCGTGATTCAACGCGATGCTCCTCCACCGCGCCGAATCCTACCCGAACATGCACCGCCGAATAGGATTGGCGGCATTTTTGTAGACCCGCGAGCTCACCCGAGGTCACCAGCCATTCGTGGCGAGTCGCGACGCGCGGCGGCACGTGTGCGCGTGCGCCGTCCCCGCTCGTTCTCAATCTCGCCTCCTTCCTCCACGCCGGGGTGGGACACGGCTCGGCATGGCGTCTTGAAGTGTATTCGTTGCCTCAATACCCACAGCGCACCATACTGACTCATGGCCCGCCCACTCTCCCCAGCCGACATTCGCAGCTTCGCCGCGCGGCGATGGGATCTCGTGGCTGACGAAAAGTTGCGTTTCATCGTCGAGCGATTTGAGGCCACGGGAATTATCGGATCACGAAGCGCTGCGCGGCGTCTTCGAGAACGATGGCTCGCGTTGCATCCTGAAGGTGCTTCAGATGCTGATCGCGACGCCGATTTGAAAGCGCACGTAGCCTTGAAAGAGAAACTCGACAGAGTCCACAATGCCGCAGTCCGACGCTGAAGTTTACGCAGCGCTCGGTCGAGCGTTTGAGTCGCTCGGAGTGCGTTGGTATCTCTTCGGCGCGCAGGCGGCGATTCTCTACGGCGTAGCGAGATTCACGGAAGACATCGACATTACCGTCGAACTGGGGAAGCGACCAACACGTGCATTGATCGACGCGCTCGCCGACGAAGGATTCAAAGCCCGAATAGCTGGAGACGCATTCATTGCGAACACGCGTGTTGTGCCGTTGGTCCACGTAAGCACTTCGATTCCCGTCGACGTGGTGCTCTCCGGGCCTGGGCTCGAAGAAGTGTTTCTCGACGCTGCGATAGCGACCGACGTGGATGGTGTTTCGGTTCCGGTCGCGCGCGCGGAAGATCTTGTGGTGATGAAAGTCCTGGCGGCGCGACCGAAGGACATCGAAGATGTGGTTGTCATCCTTGCGGTGCGAAAAGGCACGTTCGACGTAGCGCAGGTTCGGCAGCTACTGACGACGCTTGAAGAGGCGCTTGATCAGAACGATCTGGTTTCGGCCTTCGAGAGCTGCCTCAAGCGCGCGATGCGGCTGAAAGGGTAACAGACGGAACGCGGGGAGATTGTAGCTGATGCACTCCTCAACACCCGGCGCCGCCGCGTGGATCATCTTGCGCAATGCTTGAAGACTCTTGCGCATGTCCAAGTTTTCGGGTCTCCACTTTCCAATCGCGACACACGCTTGGCTCTGCGCGCCGCATCGAATGCTCGACGCAGCCGAAGCACCTGATGCAAGTACTGCGCAACCTCAACCTGGTGCAACGATGTCTCCTCCGACAGTTGCGCCGAAGGAACCAAACTGATGAAAGCTTGCATCGTCAACTTGCCCTGGGAAACTGCTACGCGTGAGGGCATTCGAGCCGGGTGCCGGTTTCCGAACATCACCATCAAGAACACCAATCGGTACGTTCCTTTTCCGTTTCTTGTTTCATACACGGCGGCTTATCTCGAGAGCAAAGGTGTCGACGTGTTGCTCATCGACGCATGCGCCGAACGGTGCGACCTAGAATCGTTTCTTCAACGCATCGAAGCGTTTGAACCGTCGCTGCTGGTCGCCGAAACGTCGACGACGTCGTTCGCCTATGATCTTGACGTCCTAGCCTCGCTTAGATCTCGAATACCCGCGCTCAAGATCGCGGTCTATGGCTCTCACACCGACGCACGTCCGCTTGACGCTCTAGCAGCAGACGGGCCGATTGATTTCGTGATCCAAGGTGAACCCGAAATCACCTCACATGAACTCTGCTTGGCGCTCGACGCAGGCGAGTCGGTCGGTGCGATGGTAGGGGTCGTCAGTCGTGATGGGTCGGGTGGCCATCATGTCAATCCGCGCAGGCCGGTCATGCCAAGCCTCGACGCCCTACCCCTTGCTCGCCGCGAGGGTCTACCGATGGACCGCTACAACGTGCCGGGTTTCCCTACGCCAGTCGCGTTTTTGCACGGCAGCAGAGGCTGCCCTTACCAGTGCACATTTTGTTTGTGGCCGCAGACAACCCTCAAAGGTGTCTTTCGGGCACGATCGCCGAAGAGTGTCGTCGATGAGATGTTCTACATCCTGAAGCGGTATCCCGAGACGAAGAGCTTTTTCTTCGACGAAGACACGTTCAACATTGGTCCGCGCGCTCGCCTCTTGGCCTTCGCCGACGAAATGGAGGCTCGCGGGCTTCGCATACCGTGGGGTTGCAACGCACGCGCAGACAACTGGGATCGGGAGGTCTTGACGCGCCTTCGTGAGGTCGGCCTTTTTACGTTGCGGATTGGCATCGAGTCAGGCGATCAAGGCGTTCTCGACACGATCAAGAAAAACCTCGACCTCGACGAAGCACGTCGGAATCTGCATCTGATCAACGAGCTCGGAATTGAAAATCACATCATGTTCGTCATCGGACTTCCGGGCGAAACCGAGGAGTCGGTAAGCAACACGATCGCGTTCATCAAGTCGGTCCCCTGTCACTCGGTCCAGTTCTCCGTTGCGACTCCCTTCCCCGGCACAGAGTTCTATCGGCAAGCCGAAGAGAAGGGACACCTCGCCTCCGACGACTGGGCCAAGTACAGCGGATTCGACCATGTCGTCGTGCGGACCGACGCGATGACGGCTGACCAAATCGGAGAGGCGCTCGTACGCGCGCGTCGCCAAATCTACTTCTCGCCAAGGTTCATCGCCCGGAGGCTCGGCTACATTCGCGATGTCAAAGACGTGAAGGCGCTCGGACGCAAGGCGCTCCGGCTCCTCACGAATGGCGCCTACGATCGCTGACGCGCTGCACGTTTCCGTTACTTGACGATATGAAGGAACCGCATGAGCCAGGCGCTCATGCGGTTTATGTCAATCTGCCGTTCATCCAATCATGCGCTGCCTTGGAGGCGGCGCATGCAGCGCAGCCCAAGACGGCGGCAGATTCTTAGCGATTTCCACCTGCGCTACCCGCCTTTGCGCTCGAAACTCGAGCGTACGCGCCCACGCGGCCATCCGCTCCAAACCAAGGTCGAGATCGACTTTGGCGAGAGGCCCAAACACCTTGCAAAGGTTCCGGTGATGCGAATACGCCTCACGCGCTTCGTGCCTCTTCGGCAGAAACTCGATACCCGCATTGCTCCCAAGCATACGCTGAACCTTCTCCGCCAAATCGAGAATCGAAAGATGGTGATCAGACCCCACGTTGAAAACGCGGTCGTAGGCGTCCTTGTTCAAAACCGACTTGGCGATAATCGGCGCGACCTCGTCGATGTGTGAAAACGCGCGCGTTTGCTTGCCATCGCCAAAGACGGTGCAACGTTTGCCCTGGAGCGTCTGGCGCAGAAAGATACCGACAACGTTGCGGTACGGATCGGACAAGTTCTGGCGATCGCCATACACGTTGTGGGGACGAAACACGATCGAACGCAGCCCCATCGTCTCGCGCGCGCAGCCGAGGTCTTGCTCCACGGACCATTTCGAAATTCCGTAGGGATCGATGGGCGAGCCTGCTTGCTCTTCGTGAAACGGCGGAGTCGCTTCGCCATAAACGGCCATCGACGATGTGAAAACGAAACACTCGACTCCGAAGTTCACAGAAGCGTTGATGAGATTCACGCTGCCGATCAAATTCGTTTCGTAGTTGAAGCGCCGAATGAACGCACTCAGCCCTTCGGCTGCGTACGCCGCGAGATGGAACACGTAGTTGAATCGGTGCTCGTTAAAGAGTCGTTCGATCAGCTTTGCGTCACAAATGGAGCCTTGTTCGAACACAGCCCCCGCAGGAACATTGCGAAAAAACCCGCCTGACATGTCGTCGAGCACAACAACCTTGAGGCCCATCTTAAGCAACTGATCGGCAACATGGCTTCCAACGAATCCCGCGCCGCCCGTAACGATGGCCGACTTCATTGCCAACCTCGCAAGTTGCTCACGAGGACGATGCCATGCATGCGCGTGCGGACCGCCGCATAGATCAACTGATTGACCGCTGCCGGATAGCTTTCGGCAAAGTGCTTTTCGTGAAACCTCACCATAGAGTCGTGAAAGTCTTTCACGGCCTTCTGTTTTCTGAACCGTTTGCTGTAGGCGTGGTGATGCTCGATGGTGGCAGACGCCACGTACCAAACCTCCCAGCCCGCTTTCTTTGCACGCAAAAACCAGTCGACGTCTTCGCAATACAGAAAGTACCCCTCGTCGAGCAACCCAACTTCGTCGAGCGCCTTGCGCCGCATCACCATGCAACATCCCGTCGAAGCATCGACAGCATGCGTGGTGTCTGGATCGAGATACGTCATGTTGTAGCGCGCGAACGTCTCGCTCTTCGGAAAGATCTTGCTGAGCAACAATGCGCGCGAGACCGAGTCGAACGGGGTTGGAATTGAGCGCTTTGCCGAGAGCTGGAACGAGCCATCCTTGTTCAGCACGCGCGGCCCAACGCAGCCGGCTTTTGGATGCGCGTCCAAGAATGCAATGAGCTCGCGAAAGGCTCCAGGATGAACAACGGTATCGGGATTGAGCAGGCAAACGTACTCCCCGCGACTGGCGACAATGCCCTTGTTGTTGCCCCACGAGAACCCTCGATTGTCGCCGTTGTGGAGTACGACGATTCGATCACCCCACTTCTCGAGTGCGAGCGCGATGCTGTCGTCGCTGCTGGCATTGTCGGGAACGATGACCTCGTACGGCGTCGGAAGATCGTCCTCGAAGAGACTGTCGAGACAGTCTCGGAGCATCGTGCCGGAATTGTAGTTAAGAATTACAATGGAGAGTTTCACGAGGGCTTCCTTGGGTAGTCGGGATAGATCGAGTCCGAACGGAGCAGCGAAAGCGGCGTGCGCATCACGATCCACGCATCGAGCTTCGCGGACCAATGGCGGACGTATTCGATGTCTTTGTCTGAACGCACGCCGAGGGTCCCCGCATTGCGGATGGTGATCTGCGAGAGACCAGTCAAACCGGGCTTCATGGAGAATCGGTCGGGATGGGTGCGCAGCAACTCTCGACTCTCCCACTCCACAAGCGGGCGAGGACCGACGAGACTCATGGAGCCCTGGAGAATATTCAGGACCTGCGGAAGTTCGTCCAAGCTACTCCTGCGCAAAAAGCGCCCGACCCTCGTGATTCGTGGATCGCACGAGCGCATTTCGTAGCGCTCGTGCGGATCTGCGACGCGATGTTCAAGCGTTCGAAACTTAAGGATGGTGAACGGAAAAAAGTTCTTTCCGCGTCGCGGTTGACGAAAAAGGATCGGTCCAGGTGAGTCAAGCCGAATTGCCACGGCGATGGCGGCCGCCACAGGCAGTCCGAAGAGAAGCGTCGGTACACAAACGGCGAGATCGAGTGCTCGTTTGAAGATTGACATCACCCACACCCTGCGGAGGCTCGGGCATGGATCCCCTCGTTTGCACTGTGAATGGCGCGCTCCGCGAGCTCCACCGCCGCCCATCCGACCAAGCCACCGGCTCGTGGAACCTCGTTGCCCAGGATAACGGCTAGGAAGTTGTCGAGCTGACTGTCGAGTTGATCACGCTGGTGCGTCTTCAGCTCTCGCGTGCCGGCGAAAACACGTTGCTCACGATAGTCGATGGCAAGCGACGCTGCGCTTCCGTGAATGCGGAGTGTACGAATGCGCTCGGAGTTCGACCAAGATGCGCGAACGATTCCCGATGCGTTTCCAAAGTCCATCCTGATTTCGACCGAGCACAGACCTTCCAAATCGGATGGACGGACCCACGTCATAAGCGCACGCGGTGATCGATCGAAGAGCCACGCCACAATGTCTAAATCGTGAATGGCCAAATCACTGATGACGTTCGTCTCCCCAGGATTGCCTCGCGGAGGCGGACCGGAGCGGTGCGTTCCGATCGCGATCAAATCCCCTAGCCGACCCTCGCGCAGCCAGTCCCGAGCGGCCCACACGGCTGGATTGAAGCGCTCGATGTGACCAACCAACAGCGGAACACCGACTCTTTCTGAAAGTGTGACCAAACTCGCAGCGTCACGCGAACTGAGCGCTAGTGGCTTTTCGACAAGGATTGGAACGCCGGCGAGCAGCAGCTCACGCGCGAACGCAGCGTGAGTCGACGACGGCGACGCGATAATCGCCCCATCCACTTGTTGGGCACGAACCATCGTGGCGCAGTCCTCATACTGCGGCCATTCCCCTTTCGTGGAAAACGGATCAACGATGGCAACGACTTCGGCGTCGACGCGTCGCTGCACCGCCTGCGCGTAGCGACGACCCATCTTTCCGCACCCAACAATGGCAAGCTTCAGGCAAGTGCGAGCTGAAGCCCGAGCACCTAAGGATACGAATGTCACGCCGATTGAGTTGCACCGGAGCGTGCGATCGTTCGAACGACTGGTCACGTTTGGCGCGTAACAACAATCGGCGGCGGAGCGCGGCGTGGCGAGAGGTCGCACGCGTCGGTGCGATCACGCAGCCGCTTCATTCGACGCTCCGATCGGTCGCTTGCTCCATTGACGCAAAGCCGGCAGCGATCATCAACGAGGTGGTCGGCGTAGGTGCAGCAGGAGCGTCGACCCCGTTTGGTCTGAGGCGAATATTAGTATGGAAGCGCGAAGTACTCTGCTCGTCGCATTGCCCAGATGATCATCAAGTTAATTGACACATACTCCGTCACGGCTTTCCGGTTCCGGCAAAACGCGTCACGGGGCCTAGCCAGCTGTCGTCGACTTTGTAGAAGATGCCGTGGCCTGCGCCGGTTGCGGGCAAGATCAATTCGGCCTGCGCAAACAGCGTGCCCTCTGCCTCGCTGGCCTGCTGAAATCCGAGTGCGCAGCTATGTCCTTCTGTGTCATCGGTGGCAAAGATTGACAGATAGTTCCCCTTCAACGTTGCTGCACCCGAGGTCTTTGGACTGCTGTAGGAGCACGTCGCTGACGATCCGGAGCCGGCGAACGTGCCGCCCGTGAACTCGCAGTATGAAGGACCTTTGGTTGCAGGCGCACAGCCAGCCATGATCGCGAAGCGGACGTCAGCTGCATTCGTTAGCGTGCCGGCGACTTGCGCGATGAAGCCGCCCTGCGAATAGCCCGCAACCACGATGTGATCTCGCGGGACGCCCGCTGCGATCAGCGTAGCAACTTGGCCAGCGGCCTTCTGTGCATAAAAAGTAATGTACGAGGTTGCATTTGTCCAGGTTTGGTCGCTTGCGCGCAGTTCGCTGATCACCACGAAGCCAGCGGACGCGAGCGCCTTCAGAATGTCGGTGTAGTCATAGTGCCCGTACGCGCCCGAGGTCCAGGTGTCGGGCGCGCTGGCGCTCTTTCCGTCGAGGATGGATCCATGGAGATAGACGAGATATCTGTTTGCGGGATCGACGCACGACGGAACATCGCTCACCACGCTACCGACGCCAGCATCGCACTTGGACGAATCGGACGCTGCCTCTGCGAGGACACCCGTGTCTGCATCGGGCGCGCTGCTTGCGTTCTCGGCGTGGCACGCGAGTGTCGTTGTGATGAAAAGGAGCGGTGCGCATTTGGTCATGGGGTGAGTCATTCTCACTCATCCCGTTTGTTAGGGCGAGAAATGCAGCATCGTTCCGCCCACGCCCACAGCCCAAGCGTCGTCGGGATCGCTGACCCAAACGCCGTCGCACGCGTCGGTGCGATCACCCAGCCGCCTCATTCGACGCTTCGAGCGGTCGCTTGCTCCATTGGTGCAAAGCCGGCGACGACGGACCGACCCTTGGCACCGCCCAGCGCCCAATCAAGAAATGCGTCCAGCACTTGCGGCGCGTAGTCTTCGCCCGACTTCGCGTCGCGATAGCCATGGTCCAATCCTGGCAGCATCAGGTATCGAATACGCCGATCACGATCGCGGAGCGCTTCCGCGACAAACAGATCAGCGCTCTCGACTGGCGCCTTTGAGTCGACGGTGCCTTGAGCCACGAAGATCGGAACCTTCGACTGCGCGAGGTCATCGATCGATGTCGACTCAATGCTGTAGGTTAGCTGACGAGCGATCGCCGCACCGCGATAGGCGCCGTTCGCGCTTGCGCCTGTGAGCCATATCATGTCGCTGAACACTTGCACCGCAGCCTGCGGATCATTGTCGCGGCGCGCTTGCACGAGCCAGTCGAAGAACTGCGTCGGACCTGGTCCCGAAAGCAGTCCAACGGCTTTCACAGAATGACCAAGTTGCTTGACTACACCGCCAGCGACGTAGGCTCCCTCAGAGTGACCGACGACATAGATCGACTCGACGAACGGTTTTTCCGCAAATGCCTCCGCAACCGCAGCGACATCTGCGACGCGTTCCCGCTTCGACACGCCGCCGTGCTCCGCGCTGCAGCGCGCGAGCCGTTCGCCTTCTTCTTCCGAAGATGGAAGAGGACCAAACGATTGCAGACCGCGACGTTCAACCCATACGACGTGCACGCGTTCAAGTTGAGCGGCGGTGAACTCACTATAGAGGGCGGTTGATACCCTGCGATCGCGACCGTCAGGACGCTTACCTATCATGAATAGTGGCAAGCATTGAGAACCTTGAACGAGCACCACGAGCGGCTTTCGTTGATGACGATCGCCTGCGAAGTAGGCATGGATCGCCGGGCCGTTGGACCGACTCACGGCCCATTCTTCAAACGGAGCCCACGGCGTCGGGCCGACGGGCTGCGCAGAAGGAGGCTTCAAACCCACAGAGGCCAAGGGCGACGACGCATGCATGCACCCGAGGAGTGAAAGCGCAAGAAACAACGCGGAACTGGAGGTCCAATGGATTTTCGTCACGGGCTCATGTCGTTTAACGACGGGCGGTCCGCTGGGTTCCTGGCCCCGTTGCGAATTCGGTCAGCGATCGCGGCGATGCTCGCTTTCGGGCCGCGCTCACGGTCGCGGGTGGGTTCGGATGAAATTGCGGCTTTGAGCGCCAAATTCCCTCCCCGCGGCTTGAAGGCGTAATGGGATCACGTCCCAAAACCTCTGGCTCAGCAGATCAGTGTCGGAGGACTTCGCAATGGGCGCATCGACGCTATGGTTCTTTGTTTTGCAGGCAATCGAGGCACTTCGTGGGTTGCGCGGGAGGTCAAATGCGAGGAGTACCCATGAGGAGCCGATTTTTCGGCGTGATGGCGACCGGCAGCGTCTGCGTGTGAACGTCGTATCCGCGACTTTGAAGAAGCGCGACGCGCGCGACATCGACCGCGAGGGCAGTATCGAGCCAGCCACTGAGCTCGATACCTGACGATTCGGAAAGGGACTGACAGCACGGCAAAACCGCCACGCGTGCGCGTTCGTCAACGGCCAACTCGAGAACGCGATCGGTCAGCGCACCGCACGCATGGACCGAAAGCACCACATCGGTCTCGTGCACGGTCACGTGAGCGAGCGATCGCTCCTCGAAGGAAGTGCGGCCCGCGAGCCGTGGCCACGTGCGGACAAGCTCGTCGCGAAGCAGGCTCGCGCTTGCGGGCAGACGTGTGTCGATCGCAGTCGCGGATGGCGACGTGTCATCCAGCAAGAGCATGAGCTGTGCGGTCAGACCGTGACCACACGCGAGGTCGAGAACGCGCCCGCCTCGCATCCGGCGCCGCACGCGACGCGCAACTTCCCACGACTCAAAGAGCTCCTTTCGCGGGAGGCACTCTGCGCGACAAACGGCGCGCGCAACGCGATCGAAGAGAGACTCCGTTGGAAATCGACCCATGTCGCGCGGTGTGAGTTTCGATCGACTGCCGTGGGCGAAGGTCATGTTGGTCAAATGTGAATCGCCATGTGTTCTCGTCTGAGCAATGCCTCGACCCGCGATCGGACCTCGTCTCGAATCGTTCGCACCCGATCGATCGGCTGCCCTTTCGGGTCTTCCAGCGGCCAGTCTTCACGCCGAAGTCCAGGCACGACGGGGCACGCCTCGCCGCAGCCCATCGTGATGAGAAGGTCGCACTGGCTCACGAGGTTGTCGTCGAGGCGCTGCGGCGTGTTGTTCGCCACGTCGATGCCAACCTCGCTCATCGCCTCGACGACTTCGGGATGAACTCGAGCACCCGGCACCGTTCCCGCCGACATGGCTCGCCCCTTCGACGGATCGACAAGCGCGTTGAACCATGCAGCAGCCATTTGAGAGCGGCCTGCGTTGTGAACGCACGCGAAGAGAACCGTCTTCATTCCACATCTCCGTTTCGATCGACGACACGCGACGCGACCGCGGGCAAGGCCGGGACCAACCATCGAAAGACGAAGGTCGCCGCAAACGCCCCGAGCAGCTGAACGACGATGAATGCCGGCGCATCGACGGGCCTTATCCCCGCGAACGTGTTCGTAGCCGACCTCGCCAAAGTCACCGCAGGGTTTGCGAACGACGTTGACGCCGTAAACCAGTACGCCGCCGTGATGTACGAGCCGACGGCGAACGGCACGACGCTCGCACGGCGCATGGAGCAACCCCAGATCACCGAGAGCAGCCCGAACGTCGCGATGAACTCGCTCACCAGTTGCGCGGGACCCGCCCGCGCGTGCTGCGAAACGGAGAAGGTAGGCTCCTGGAACATGACGTGAGCGATCGCCACGCCCGCGAATGCACCCACGACTTGAACGAGAACATAGAGCGGCACTTCCCTCCATCGAAGGCCACCCTGAAATGCGTCGGCCAGTGTAACGGCCGGATTGAAGTGGGCGCCAGACACAGGCCCGAACGTCAGGATCAGAGCGACGAGACCGGCGCCCGTCGCGATCGTGTTCGCCAGCAGAGCGATCGCAACGTTACCTCCGCTCAGTCGCTCGCCCATGATGCCCGAGCCAACAACCGTAGCGAGCAACATCGCTGTGCCGATCCCCTCGGCCACGAGCCTGCGTTTGAGGTCAACCGCAGCAACCATCGCGCGCCGTCTTCTTCGGGTTTTCGCTCACTTGAGGGACGCAACAAGCGGCCTTCGCCGGCTCATCGTGCATCGTGTCGGTGTCGCCTTTGACGACGAACACCTCCCACTCGTTGCCATCCGGATCCTGCACCCAGACCTTGTCCTGAAGAGCGTAGCAGCACGAGGTGTTCTCCTCAGTCCGCGTCGGAAGACCCGCTTGCTTGAAGCGAGTCCAGGCGGCAGCAACGTCTTCGCTGCTCGCAACCTGGATTCCAAAGTGGCTTGCGTTTACGCCAGTGCGAGGCGCCTCGACCATTGAGAAGTTGAGCGACGGTTCCTTGAGATCGAACTTGGCGTAGCCGGGGCGACGCTTGGTGACGGAGACGCCGAACGCCTTCTCGTAGAACGCAATCGAGGCATCGATGTTCGAAACGTTGAGCGACACGTGTGGCTTTAGAATGTTCATGGCTTTTCTTTCTTCCAAAAAATTCGAAGTTGTACACAAAAAGAGAGATCAACAGCAAGTCCCCTTGCCACGCTTGCAGCAGTCCTCCCAGACGAAGTCCGTCAGGCCCCGCAGCGCCTTGTAGTCGGCAGCGTAGTAGTGGAACGTTCCCTCGTTCCTCGTCGTCAGGAGGCCGGCATCAACGAGACGCTTGAGGTGGTGACTCAGGGTCGAGGCTGGGAGATCGACATGCGCCTGGATGTCGCCCGCAGCGGTTCCGTCGCGACCGCCCTGCACCACGAACCGGAGCACCTTGAGCCGGACCGGGTGCCCAAGTGCGCTGAGCTCTTCAGCATGGTGTTCGAGCTTCGATGCCACGTTCATACTTCTAACATTCTCGAAGAATATCGCAAGATCTAATTCGAAAATTATGGAAGAAAGAAAGGCACGCGTGAACCTCTCGATCGATGCACAAACCAGAAAGAATGCTGGCGCGATCGCATACGTGGTGGTCGCAGACCACGTTCACGCCTTACACTGGAAGTGTGACTGCCCCCCGAATTCTCGTGGTTGAGGATGAACCCAGCCTTCGCGACATGCTCGCGATTTTCTTTCGTCGCGAAGGGCTCAACGTCCAAATGCAGGGAAGCTTCGCGCATGGCCGCGATGCTATTTGTAACTCGCCCGAGCCTTTCGCGTTGGTGATCACCGACCTCATGATGCCGGACGGCTCGGGCCTCGACATCGTCTCTGCCGCGCGCAACAGAAGCGCCAAGACCGAAGTGATCGTCATGACGGCGCACTCGACCGTCGAGACCGCGATCGATGCCATGCGACGCGGCGCCTACGACTATATCGGCAAGCCGTTTTCGACCGCCGAACTTAGGGAGCTCGTTCGAAAGGCGCTCGAAAAGCACAGCCTCAGTGAAGAAAATTCGCGACTGCGTGCGCAGGTCGAGCGTGAGCGACCGAGCCAACTCTACGGTCAGTCCAACTCAATGCGCGACATCTTTGCGCTCATCGATCGCATCGCAAGCACGCGCAGCACGGTCCTCATCACCGGCGAGAGCGGAACGGGCAAAGAGCGGATTGCACGAGCGTTGCACGATCGAAGCGAGCGACGCGCTAAGCCCTTCTTGGTCGTCAATTGCGGAGCGATTCCCGAGGCACTGATGGAGAGCGAGCTCTTCGGTCACGACAAGGGCGCCTTCACAGGCGCGACGTCACGCACCCTCGGCATCTTCCGAGAGGCCGATGGAGGCACCGTGCTACTCGACGAAGTGGGCGAGCTTCCGACCCCCCTTCAAGTGAAGCTGCTCCGCGTTCTTCAGGAGCGCAAGGTGCGTGGGGTAGGACAGGCCGCCGAGGTCCCGGTCGACGTTCGCGTCGTTGCAGCGACAAACGTCAACGTCGAAGAAGAAGTGAAGCAGGGCAAATTCCGTCAGGATCTTTACTATCGATTGAACGTCATCCGCATCGTGGTGCCGCCGTTGCGCGATCGACGCGACGACATTCCTTACCTCGCCGACTACTTCTTACAGCGATGCAGCGCGGAGCACGGCAAGAGCGTTCGCGCCCTTTCACCCGACGTTATTCGTAGCCTTAACCGTTACAATTTTCCTGGCAACGTGCGAGAGCTCGAGAACATCATCGAGCGCGCGATCATGCTGGCGCAGGGTTCGGTTGTTGGCCTCGGCGACCTTCCCGTCGAGGTAGCAGGGACGAGCTCCTTCCCTTCCCCATCCCTCGTTCAGTTACCCGACACGGGATGCAATCTCGACGAGGTGATGAGTGAAGTCGAACGCAGACTGGTCCTTGAAGCGCTCGAACGAACGGGCGGTGTGCGCACATCTGCGGCGAAGCTCCTCGGTGTGAGCCTTCGTAGCCTTCGTTACAGGATGCAAAAGCTCGCGCTTGAGGCAGCTGACGATGGCGAGGAGATCCCGCCGTCGAGCTCTGCCGAACAAAGTTTGTCAGGTCAGAAGCCGGACGAGTGACGAAAATTGTCCATCGGGTTGCCGTAATCCGCCGCATGGTTGCCCTCTTTATCAAGAACGTTCGACAATCGGGCTTCATGCACGACTGCGACGACGATGGCACGACGGGTGCTTTACGAGACAGTGTGAAGCGACAGACCACAAAAGCGCGGGGCCTGACGCTCGTCGAAATGATGGTCGTGGTGACCATTGTGGGCATTCTGTCCGTCATTGCTGTCGTCTCTTATCGAAGGGTGACGGCCTCCGCTCGCATGAGCGAAGCCACAGGCATGATTTTCAACATCCGCGCTGCGCAGGAGCGTTATCACGCAGAGACTCAGAGCTACGCCGACATTTCGGCTGATCTCGCCAGTACGTACCCAGCGCCAGCGCCAGGCGGCTTTCGAACAGGCTGGGGCGCGGCATGCTCCAACTGCAAGGCGGGCATGGACTGGTCAATCCTCTCCGTTCACCCCGATGGGCCAGTCTTGTTCGGCTACACTACTATCGCCGGGCAAGCGGGTTCGACACCGCCTTCGTTCACCGTAAGCGGCAATACAATCTCATTCGCCGCATCCGCGACCGACTGGTACCTGGTTGGCGCGCGAGGTGACTACGACGCCAACGGGGTTTTCTGCCAGCTTTACGGAACGTCGTATGGGAGTCAGCTTTTTATCGACAAAGAGGGCGAGTGAGCGTGAGTTTCACGGAAGAGGGTTATCTGCACTCGCAAATGTGACGCATTGGGTTTCGGGGTCTGATGCGTGCAGGGTGCGCTCACCCGCAATAATTTTGGAAGTTTGAAGTTTAGGCAAGTTACTTGAAAGTCAAGAGGAGAGACCGTCATGCGCATGATCATTCGTAACAAGAACAAGGGCTTCACCCTCATCGAACTCATGATCGTCGTCGCGATCGTCGGCGTCCTCGCCGTCCTCGCCGTCGTGGGAGTCACGAAGTACCTGGCGAGTGCAAAGACCGCGGAAGCGCGCAACTCGCTCGGCGCGATGGGTAAGGCCGCCGCGCAATCTCTGGAACGCGAAGCTTCTTCAACCGCGGTGCTCGCCGGGGGAGCAACCGCCGCGATCAACCGACGCTTGTGCATTTCGGCAACCGCCGCAGTTCCTGCGAACGTCACCGACATCGCCGACAAGAAGTACCAGGCGAACAGCTCGCCAACGACCGACTACAACAAGGACTCGGCAGCCGATCACACCGGCTTCGCTTGCCTGAAGTTCTCGCTGAAGGATCCTCAGCGTTACCAATACAACTACGTCTCTGACGCAACCGCTGCGGCGACAGGTACCGCCATCACCGCGACCGCGATCGGCGATCTCAACGGCAACGCGACCTATTCGACCTTCCGCTACTACGGCACGGTTCAGAACGGCACGCTCGCTCTCGCTCCTTCATATGACGAGACCAACCCCGACGAGTGATTTTCACTGTTTCACCACAAGGGCGCGCGTAGGTTCGTACCGACGCGCGCTTTTTCGCGTCTACGCTTCGAACAGCAGCAAGACATTGACACATGTTGCAGGTGCCATCCCAAGCGCGCCCTCACAGCGCGGCTAACTTGTCCTGTGATCGGAAGATCGCGGGCCTTTTCTTCGCGATCGCGCTCGTCGTGTACGCGGCCACGAGCGCACCGCAAGTCCTCGGTGGGGACTCAGGCGAGTTTGCCACGCTTGCTGCCACCGGCGGTGTTGCTCATCCCCCAGGGTACCCGCTGTACGTGCTCCTGCTTCGCGCGCTTCGTTGGATTCCGGCACTCGAACCTGCACATCGAGCCTCGCTCATCAGCGCACTCGTCGGCGCGATCGCTTGTGGCCTGCTCTATCGCGCCGCACGTGCGTGGGGCGCCTCACCGATCGCGAGTGCGATTGCGACGGTCACATTCACGTTTGCACCGCTCACGTGGCATCTCGCGACATGCCCCGAGGTGTTCTCGCTCAATGCGCTCGTGGCGATCATATTGGTGCTCCTCGCCGCAAGAACGCCGGAAGACCCACGAGCCGCTCTTCGTCAAGCAACCTTACTTGCGCTGGTCGCCGGTCTTGGCGTTTCGAACCACCATTCGATCGTCCTCGTCGTGCCCATCGGGTTGTTCGCCTGGCTCGTCGCGGCACGAGCATCCAAGCGGCCATATGCCGCGCTGTTGCTTTCGCTGGGCGCACTCGCCGCTGGCCTTCTCCCATACGCGTACCTCATGTACGCCGCGAGGACGTCTGACCCCGCGACGACGTGGCTGTGGGGGGACACGAAGACCTTGGGCGGCCTGGTCGCTCACTTCCTGAGGCGTGAATACGGCACGACGCAGCTTGGGCTTTCCAACGCGAAGCCTGAGGTCATCGCTCAAGTGGTGACATTTTTGAAGGCGACGCTCTTCGAGCTGCGCGGCATTCCGATACTCGGGCTTCTGGGCCTCGCATTGGCGACGAAACGCGGAGGAAAGATCTTTCAGTGGCGCTGGCTCATGCTGCTGGCGAGCGTCTTACTTTCTGGGCCGCTCTTCCTGATGCGCTTCAATATTCCACCGCGCGGCATCGGAGCGGGTATCGCCGAGCGCTTCTACTTACTGCCGTGGACCCTGTTGCTCGTTGCCTGCGCACGTGCACTCGACAGCCTCGCCATCGTGAAGATGCGTCGTGTTCGCTGGCTTGCACCTGCGGCGTTTGCAGCGGTCGCAAGTACCACAGCCTTCGAATCCGTCCGCGAGCATCATCGCCCAACGGTCGCGCATTACGTGCGTAATGCACTGAATCTGGTCGAGCCCAATGCGATCCTCGTTGGAGGCGGCGATCACCGTTTTGGTGCCTTTCTCTACGCTCGCCTCGCGCTTGGTCTGCGCAAGGACGTCGCCTTCGTTCACGGAACGTTGATGCTGAGTACATGGTACCCGCCGCAAGCTGACGCGCTCGTGGGTCGCTCGCTGACGCGTGCCGAGAATCACTTGCTCAGTGGAGGTCGCCTCATCGGCGAACTCCTCGCAACGCGCAGACCCGTCTACCTCACCGATTGGGTCGTCGACGATTTTCGCAAAACACTACCCACCTACCCCATCGGACCACTGATACGCGTCGCACCTCAATTCATCCCGTTGCCCGAAGAGCTGTACCTGCAAAACGACAACGCCTACGCCCACTTTGAGCTCGAACCCTCACCACCGCGCAATATGGACTCATGGGAGGGCGATCTCTTCTCGTCGTACGCGAGACCTTGGAAATCGTTGGCGGACGCGTTTCAGACAACGAACGCCACCCGCGCTGAGACTTGTCGACGCCGCGCGGCAGCGTTCTCTCCTTAGGCAGGCGGCCGTTGTGCGATGATCGAACGAATGTCCCTTCCGATCGGCACGCCGAAGCCGTGGTGGCGCGTTCACTCAGCCGCGGTCATTGTGACCGTCGTGCTCGCGCTGAGCTACACGTACTTTGGTCAAGGCGCTGGACCAAACCAGAATTCGCGCTTCGACCTCGTCCGCGCAATCGTCGAAGAGCACCGACTCTCCATCGACTCGTTCGCGGCGAACACGATCGATAAAGCCCAAATGGGCGATCACTTCTATTGCGACAAGGCACCCGGGTTGTCACTCGCGGCCGTGCCGTTCTACGCACTCTATCGTTTCGTTGCCGGAGCGCCAGCTAACACGACGTCGTTCGTCAACGCGCTTTACTGGATCACGTGGCTTACCGTTGGCCTCGCAACGGCCTTCACCGGCGGTCTCCTCACCACGCTCGGACCACGATTCGGCGCATCACGGGTATCGTCGGCAACGGCCGCGCTTGTATGGGGACTTGGCACCCCCGCATTCGCGTACGCCACGCTCTTTGTCGCGCATCAGTGGGTGGCGTTTCTCTTGGTCGTTTCGTTCACTTTGTTGACCATCCCAGAGCCAAAGCGCCCTTCGACACTCTTCGTGTCGGCTGGCTTCGCAGCAGGATTTGCTACGATTAGCGAGTTTCCGATCGCCATCGCGGCGACGATTCTGGGGCTCTTCGCGGCGCGCAAGCATGGTCTCCGGGCCATGTTGCTTTTCGGCGCCGGTGGCGCTCCTCCCATCGGCCTTCTTGGGTTCTACAACGCACGGTGCTTCGGATCGCCATTCACGCTTGGCTACAGCAGACTCGCCACGCCAGAGTTTCAAAAGGTGATCAGTCGCGGTTTTTTCGGCATCGCTCTCCCAACGAAAACGGCTCTCTACGGTGTCCTCTTCTCCGAGTTTCGTGGACTCTTGCCGCTTTCCCCTTTCTTGGTTCTCGCGCCGATCGGTTTCTGGCTCGCGTGGAAGGTTCGCGAACGTAGGTTAGAGCTCGGGGTCATCGCCGCACTCTCGTTGTCGCTCCTTCTCCTTGTGAGCAGCTACCTTCGTTGGGACGGCGGGGCCTCAATGGGTCCGCGGTACTTTCTGCCGGCGCTCCCATTTGTAACTCTCACGATTGCGTTTTGCTTCGACCGCGTCGTTTCGCTGCGCTCGCCTTGGCATATGGTTTCGACCCCACTCGCAGCGATTCTGTGCCTTGCGTCGATCTTTCTATGCACGGCTGCCGTCTCTGTCATGCCGGAGTTTCCGGACTGGTTTGCTCCCCTGCGCCTCGGCGATCAACCGATTCCGAGGCCGGAAGCACCGCTTCGCGACTTCGTGCTTCCGTGGTTTTTCATGGGACGCCTGAGCGCAAAGGCATCGTGGCCATCGGGTGGACTGGGTCTCGATCACTACGAGTCAGGACACACATGGGATGCCTGGAACGTAGGCGAACGGATGGGACTCGGTGGTCTCGCGAGCCTGCTGCCGCTCGTTCTCGTCTGGTGTGCGGGCGTAGCGGCTCTTGCGTGGGCGCAAAAGCAAGAGCCACCACGAGATCGTCAAATGGATGCCCCGTAAGTCTATTTCACTTTTCCGCTGGCAACCTGCCACGAGCGACGGTTGCTCACCTGGTTCCACCAGCGCGAAACACTCGGCGAGCCCGTGATGAGTTCGCCGTGCCCAGCCGGGAAGAGATACTCGACGTAAGGCATGAACGAGATATCAGCGAGCGTGAATGTTTGACCGGCAACGTACTCGGTCTTGCCCAGTTGCTTCTCCATAACCTCGATCGCGCGCGTGAGCGGTGGCAACGAGCGATCGACCTTCGCGAGATCGGGCTGGGCACCACGCATTGGCGCAAAGAACTTCTCGTAGATGATGCCCATCGCATGGGGCGTGAAGTTTGAGGTTTCGATGCTGATCCACTGCTCCATGATCGCGCGCTCCTTGAGCGTCGAAGGAGCGAGGCGCGTCCCCTCAAGCTTCTCGTCGAGGTACCGGATGATCGCGCGCGACTCGTAAAGCCAGAACCCGTTATCTTCAATCGCCGGAATTTGCCCGAACGGTTGGCGCGCCAGGTGTTCGGCTTGCTTGTGTTCGCCCTTGCCAAGCTCGATTTGCACCAACTCGAACGGCGCGTTGCGCTCCGCTAAGACCGTGAGAACCTTGCGTGTACACGTGCTGCCTGAATGACCGTAAAGTTTCATGACGAACTCCTCTTCGATGGGCTGTCAATGTGTATCGAAGGTGTCGCCGACACAAGGTAGCTTGTTGGTCAATTCACTGTTCCGTTCAGGCCCGGCTGGGCGGCTTACTTTTGACGCAGCGTGATGATGTTCTTGGCTGTGCCAGGACATAGATTGTCGCTCAGGTCGCTTTCGATTTTGATGCGATTGATCCCCCCAATCATAAGCGTCACACTGCCCGTTCGTTCGACCTTGCGGTCGCCCACCACACACGGGGCGTCGTTCGTTGAGAACTTGCAGCTCGCTGGCTGGCAGGCGTCGATTCCCTTGAAGCTCAGGGTCGTCGAGCTTGCGATCTTGAACTCAATACGTTCGCTCTCGGTGCACGCAGGCGCCGTGTAGGTCAACGCAACGACACAGTTGCCTGCGGCGCTCGTGCTGATGACAGCATTCATCGTGGGAATGACGGACTGAAACGCGGCCGTGATGTCTTGAGTGTCGCAGAAGTAGCTATCGAGCTCCCAATTGCCAGAAGCCTCGCAAGCCTGCGCGGTGTCTGGTGAAGCGTCTGGTGAAGCGTCTGAAGCCACGCTTGCGTCACTCGTGGCGTCAGGTGACGTACCGACGTCGGACACGACACTCGCGTCGCTTGCAGCGTCTGGTGAAGCGGGACTGCTCGAACAGGATGCCGCCAAAATTGCCGCCGCTGCGACAATCAACCTCGTTGACCTTCTCATCATCGGGAAGAGCTTACCCATCAGTGTCACCGGTACAAGGCCTTACTCCTTGCCGAGTACCTCCCCTGAACGAGGATTCTGAGCCAACGCGTGCAATGCCACGGCGACCAATACGTAAGTGTAATAGAGCATGCGGTAGCTCAGACAAACGGCGAGCGCACCCGCCGCGGCGATACCTGCTTTGTCAAGAAAGTAGACATATGCGGCGTCCGTCGTTCCCCAGCCCTGCGGAAGACCTGGCAGCGCGCTCACCATCATGCTGATCGCGCTCCCCGCGTAGACCCAACCTTCCACCAGAGGCCGTTCGCCCAAGGCGACGACGATTCCTCGCACGATAAGCAGTTGCGACGAACTCACCACGAAGCTCCATGCAAATGCCTGCGCTACGCGCAAGGGAGCATGTTCGGTGCGAAAGTAGTCGACGACCGTTCTCAATCGTTCGAGCCAACCCAACGGCTGGTCGCCCCATTTCCGCGCCACCCACAACAACACGGCAAGGGCCAAAGGAACGCCTACGGCAATGCCAGCGAGTACGGTCAAGATGGGAGACCATGGCGCTGCCATCGTGAGCGCAAGGCCGAGCGCAAGCACCGAGAGTGTCGTCAACCCGATGAACCGATCGACAACGATCGTCGCGGCCGCAATGCCGGTCGGAACACCTCGCCCCTTGGCGTAGATGATACGCAGCGCATCGCCACCGACTCCACCCGGCAGGAGTACGCCGCCCATCTGCGCGAGCGTCGATACGCGCCACAACTCAAATGCCGACAGCTTCACGTCGTCGACCGCGAGGAGGGCTCGCCATCGAAATGCGTAGAGCGCTGTCGCACCAAGGTAGGCAAGCACCAATGCCAAGAGCGACGGCACGTTCGCGCGTTGCACAACCAGAAGGAGCCCGGGCTGGCAGGTGAGCTTCGCGCAGGCATCGGTTGTAATGGTAACTTCGCCTGATCGCAAATGGAGCACGCAGCCGCCATTGACGCGCGAGACAGAAGCCAGCGTCGAGACACCGACAACCTTGTCGTAACAGCGCTCCCGAAACGGCACCGCATACGCCACCATGGAGAGCGCAAGAACTGCAAGGAGCCCCAAAAGAACTTTTCGCAGTTTCACAGACACTGGAGCGGTCTCCCGGTGCGCCTCTTTGCATGCGACGTGGTACCCTCCCCTACGATGTCTTTCGCGCGCAACCGCTCTGCCGCACGCGGCCTTTCATCGGTCGAGATCGCCATCGCCATCAGCTTACTCGGTACGCTCGCCGCGATCGCAATTCCCACCATTGCCAGGCAAGCGTACGCCTCCCACCTCATTGAAGCGACATCGGGGCTCGAGCGCATGTCGACCGGTGCGATCGCGCAAGCGCAAGGCAAACCTGCCACCGACACTTTTCCTGGACCTGCCCCGCTCACGCCAGCCGAGCCTCCCCGCGGCAAGCGTGAAGTCGACGTCCCGGGAACGTGGGAGCACCCAACGTGGAAAAAGCTGAGATTTGAAGCGGTGCCCCTCGGCATCCCGCACGCG
The DNA here is from genome assembly GCA_023248735.1 of Myxococcales bacterium. Lineage (GTDB taxonomy): Bacteria > Myxococcota_A > Polyangia > Polyangiales > Polyangiaceae > JAHFDX01. The sequence continues at coordinate 2,028 of JAHFDY010000036.1, read as the reverse complement.
TTCGCCTTTGCGTTTGAGTCGAGTTCGACACCCGGCAGGAGCAGCTTCATCGCGCGTGCACAGGGCGATCTTGACGGCGACGGGCAGCGGAGCACGTTCGAAATGCGAGGCACCGCTGATGACATGCGCGGGCCGTGGCTTGACCCAGACCTCTTTGTCCAGTCCGAGCTCGAATGAAGCGGCTCATTCTTGGCGCGACCACGGTTTGCGTTGCCGCGGCTGGTGTTCACTTCACGCGCGAGCGCATGAATCGGGCGACATACAAGCTCAAAGAGACCGACGACATCTACCCATTTCCAGAACCGAAACAGCTCAAAACGCTCTCGCTTGGTTACGAATCGGCGCTCGCAGACTTGCTCTGGGCCAAGCTCAAGGTCGAGTACGGACTCCACTGGTCGGAAAAGCGCGAATTCGTCAATATTCCGAACTACTTTGACGCCATTCTTGAGCTCGAGCCGGGGTATCCCCAAGTCTTCGAGTACGCCGACACGTTCCTTGTCTACCGCCCCCTGCGAGGAACAGAGAAGGACGCGCGACTCGCACGCGCGTACCTTGAGCGAGGAACGCGCGAGCGTCCTTACGATCCGAATGCGTGGCTGAGTCTTGGCCGGTATCTCGCCTATTTGTCGCGCACGTTCCTCACGTCGCAGAAAGAGATCGACGTTTGGCGCGCTGACGGTGCGCGAGCCCTCATGCGCGGCGTTGAGCTCGGCGGGGACTCTTCCACGGCGCTGTCAGCGGTGTCGATTCTCACTCGCGGCGGAGAAACGAAAGCCGCCATCGCATCGCTGCAACGGGCGCTTGCGATCACTGACGACCCATCTGCACGCAAAGCCATCGAGGCCAAACTCGATGATCTGGGCGCTAAGAAAGAGAGAGAAGACGCCGATCGCGCCGTCAAGCTCATCGAACCGCTGTGGCGGACGCAGGCGCGCGGACTTCCTTACGCGGCCGTCTTATTGATGTGGCCGGCCCCCGATCCGCGGCTTTGTGCAGGAATTGGAGGCTCGCCTCGCACACCACAGCAAACGCGCGAATGTGCCCGCGGGTGGGATGCTCTGCTTCCAAAAGACGATCTGAACGGCACCAAACCCTGACAGTACTCGCGCCGCGAAGTACGCTTACGGAATGAGATTGGCACCTCGCTGCGAGCTGCGCGCGAGCGGAGTTCCACTCTCGAAAAATTGGTCAAGGAAGTTAATCGCGTTGGCCTTCGGCGTGGCAATTGGATGCCAAGTGGTGCCTGGGGTGGACGGCACAAGTGATGCGTCCGTTGTCGAAGAGAGCCACCTTGCGTTCAAGGCGGGAACGTTGCTGGACGCAGTCGTTGGCGAGCCCGTCAATGTCTCGCTCGTCGCATCCAACAAGGCGCGGATCGTCGCGCTTTGGCTAGAAGGAAGGTACCTTGACGCTTCGCTCGAGGCGGACACGGTTTCGCTCAAAGCCGGCACAGGTGAGATCATCCTGCGGCCACCTTCTGAGAAAGCGGAGTTTGACCTCGCCGCACGGTCCGACGATGGCCGCATCGTTCGGTTGCGAATCAGCGCCACGCCATCAGGAACGGCAACGCTCAACGTAAGCGCGAAATACGATGGGCTGCGCGCACAGCCTGAAATCGCCGTAGAGATCTTTCCGGACGCGACGTGCGTCGCTCTCAACGATGAATCCACAACCCAATACGCAACAAGTGCCGCGTCGATGTCGGTGAAGGTACCGCGTGTGCCTGCAGGGCGACCCCTCGCCGTTCGCAGTCGCATTCTTGGATACGCGCAGGGCTGCACCGATCGGCACCCGCTTCTTCCCAATACTGAAATCAGCGTCTCGGTCACTGTTCGCGATATTGCGCTCGATCTGGCGACCCCGCTCAACGCAACACTCTCCATCGACTTCACCACCGAAAGCTCCAAAGCGTGGGCGAGCGCGCAAGTTGTATCCATTGGGCAAGTAACCGACACGTTTCACTCTGAGACGATCGTATCGTCAACTTGGTTGCTCGAATTGATGGACGGAAGCAGTGGCGCCAATCAA
>JAHFDY010000035.1 GCA_023248735.1 Myxococcales bacterium | reverse complement strand
TGTTTGTGGACGTCGTAGCCAACCCAACGGCTCCACATGAGCGTGTCGGCATGGAGGTCGATCGCAGGCGACTCGTGATGGATTGCACGAGCCTCATCGGAAGCGGTCATACCGTTCATGGTAGTGGATTGACGGGCCGGGCCCACCGAGATTGAAGCTGGGGCAACCAACCACTAGAGTCGAAAGCCGAATGCCCAGTCGTATCGTTGAGAGCGTGCTCGAACTCGTGGGCGATACGCCTCTGGTGGAAGTCCGGACTCTCTCTACCGAGCGTCCTCGCGCGCGCGTGTGGGCCAAGATGGAGCAGGCGAACCCGGGAGGTTCGGTGAAAGATCGCATCGCCGTTGCGATGCTCGACGATGCGCACGCGCGTGGTGCGCTCAAGCCGGGCGGCGTTGTGGTCGAGCCAACGAGCGGCAACACTGGCATCGGCCTCGCAATCGTCTGTGCGGTGCGTGGCTATCGCTGCATTCTAACCATGCCCGCGAGCATGAGCCTCGAGCGTCGACAGCTCCTCGAAGCCTTCGGCGCCGAGATCGTCTTGACGCCCGCCGAAGAGCAAATGGATGGCGCGATCGCACGAGCGTTGGCGATCGCAGACGCTACGCAAGGCGCGTTTGTCCCAAGCCAGTTTGACAATGCGTCCAACCCAAAGGTCCACGCTGAGACGACGGCGCACGAGATTCTGATCGCTATGGAAGGCTTGTCGTTCGACGCTTTCGTCGCGGGTGTTGGCACGGGTGGAACGATCGCCGGGGTCAGTCGGACATTACGTAACACGTTGGGGGCGTTTTCTAATGGCGGTCCGCTCATCGTCGCGGTTGAGCCGGAAGCGTGCGCCACGATTTCGCGAGGTGAACGCGGTCCCACTAAGATACAGGGTCTCGCGCCAGGTTTCGTACCGCGAAACTATGACGCGGCGTTTGTGGACGAGGTTCGCAGCGTTTCGGATCGCAGTGCTTGGGATACGAAGGATGCCCTCGCTCGTAAAGAGGGTTTACTTGTTGGGATCAGTGCTGGCGCCGCCGTCTCCGTGGCGCTCGAGGTGGCTTCTGAACTCGGCGCCGGGAAACACGTCGTCACCGTTCTTCCCGACACTGGCGAACGGTACTTTAGCCTTGGGGAGTATTTTGCCGATGCCTGAGGCATTTTCGGACCGACGTGTACTTGTTGTTGGAATGGGTGGCTTAGGCTGTCCGGTGGCATTGGCGCTTGCGGCGGCGGGCGTTGGAACTCTTGGCATTGTTGACGACGATTGTGTCGAGCTCACGAATCTTCACAGGCAGGTGCTCTTCGATGAATCGATGCTCGGTGTGCCGAAAGTAGATGCGGCCGCACCGTCGCTCGAGAAATTTGGCGTGCGCGTAGAGCGTCACCGCACTCGCTTCGTCCCTGAGCGTGCGGTAGCGATCGCTATGAGTTACGATTTGCTCGTCGATGCAGCGGACAATTTCCCCACGAAGTTTCTCGTTGCCGACGTCGCGCGCAAGTTGGGTGTGCCCGTCGTTCACGGCTCTGCGGAGCGTTGGTCTGGGTTTGCGTTTGCGGTCGGTAAGGGCGGAGGACCTTGCTACCGGTGTGTGTTCGAGGACGTTCCGATTGGACCAGGAGCGGGCCCGGCTCGCAATTGCAACGACACCGGTGTCGTTGGTGCGGCGCTCGGGGTGATCGGCGCGGTGCAGGCTGACCTCGCGTTGCGCATGCTTGCCGGCGACGCGCTGGCAGATGGAACGCTCTTCCAATTCGATGGCCTTCGTGGACGTGGCCGAACCTCTCGTCGCGCGGCTCAAAAAGCCTGCCCGCTCTGCAGTGACGATCAAGTCGCAATTGAGCGCGCGCGGTACCTTGTTACAAATTGATTCAGTGTCTTGACTAAGGAGAACAGCAATCATGGAAGTGATCATTCGAATTCCCACTCCGCTCCGCGCTCTCACAGCAGGAGCCGACGAAGTTGTCGTGCCTGGCGAGACCGTCGGAGCCGCACTCGACGCGCTCGAGGCCAAACATCCGGGAATGCGGGAAAGGTTGCTCGATGAGAAGGGCGTGCGCCGTTTCATCAACATCTACGTTGGTGAGGAGGATGTTCGATTTCTCGAGGGCCTGAACACGAAGCTGAAGGCGGGTGACCAAGTGAGCATCGTTCCGGCAATAGCCGGCGGAGCGGCGTCATCTTGAACGTCTCAGCTCGATTCATTCGCCAAGCAATGGTCAAAGAGATTGCCGAAGGTGGCCAAAAAGAAATCGAGGCAAGCACGTTCGTCATTGATTCGTCGCTTCCTTGGTGTGCTTCGGCTGCGCTCTATGCGCGCGCGTCGGGCGTGAATGTCAGTGAGGCACCGGTAGCTGAGCGAGACGACGGTCATGTGAACGACTTTGGCTACGGATTTTCATACGCGGCACCACGGCATTTCGCGGAGGGCGCTTTTCTCGTGCTCACGCACATTCGGCTTTCGGTCTCCGCATGAACTTGCTTCGCAGCAAACGCATTGAGTCGGTCGTTCACGCCGTTGGCAATACGCCACTCGTTCGCTTGCGTCGCGTGACGAAGAACGCGCCCGATATCAAGGTGTACGTGAAGCTCGAGTTCGCGAATCCTGGTGGTAGCGTGAAAGATCGCGCGGCTTCGAGAATGATGCTCGATGCGCTCGCCGATGGTCGCCTGACACGAGACAAGATTCTCATTGATTCCACGAGTGGAAACACAGGCGTTGCGTATTCGATTTTTGGCGCAGCACTAGGCGTGAAGGTGCGCTTGGTGATGCCCTCAAACGTCTCCAGGGCACGCAAGGACATTGCATGTGCTTTCGGAACCGAAATTGTCTACTCGGATCCGATGGAGGGCTCGGACGGCGCGATTTATCTGGTGCGCAAGCTGGTGCGCGAGGATCCGGATCGGTACTTTTATCCCGACCAATATTCGAACCCGTCGAACCCGTTGGCGCACTACGACGGCACCGGCAAGGAGCTTCTCGACTGCCTTGGCGACGAACTCACTCACTTCGTCGCGGGGTTGGGGACAACGGGCACGATGATGGGCACCGCCCGTCGGCTCAAAGAGCACAAACGTCCCATCCGATGCATAGCGATTGAACCCGACGATGCGTTTCACGGTCTTGAGGGGCTGAAGCACTTGCCGTCGAGCTTGGTTCCGGCGATTTACGATCCGTCTCGCGCCGATGAAACGGTGCGCGTCTCGACGGAGAACGGGTGGGATATGGCTGACGCGCTCGCACGCGAAGAGGGTCTCCATGTGGGCCACTCTTCCGGCGCCAGCGTCTTCGCCGCGGTCAAACTTGCCGAGCAACTTCAACGCGAGCAGAAGTCGGGTTGCATCGTTGCGCTCGTTGCAGACCGAGGCGATCGTTACTTCGCTCCACTCAAATGGGAAAAGCGCTACGTCTGGTAGGAGAAAGCCGCGAACGTCCAACGCTTGCGCCTGACCAGGCGACTGGTCCCCGACGCGTTCACCAGAGCCCCTCGCGAATCACGCGTAACGGGCGTTGCAAACCTTGTGCTTCGTTGGGCGAGAATCGCTTAACGCGCGTTACTGAAGTGAATTAAGGGGTGAACTACTATTGTGTCACGGTTGGTATTCGTCTCAATGACTGCTCTATTTTTCTCTCTGTGAGCCCTACGTCGGCCTGACTCGTACCCTCAAGTGATGGTCAACAAAGTTCATCATCTGCTGGTCAGCGCGGTTGCTGCAGGATGCGTCGTTGTCGCTTGCGACTCCGCTGGAACGCAAGACGACCCTTCGAGTTTCGGGGTTACCGGATCGGGCGGCGATTCTGGCAGCCTAAATCAACGCGACTCGGAAGTTCTCGGGAGCTCCGACTCGGAGGTTTCCGCGGACACAGCGTGTAAGAAAATGGACATCGTGTTTGTCGTCGACAACTCACTCTCGATGAAGGAGGAGCAGACCAATCTCGCTTCGAACTTCCCAAAATTCGTCGACGTTCTCAACAAGTTCACCTCAAAGAATGGTGAGCCTATCGACTACCGCATCGCGGTGACGACGACCGGCATCGACGTCAACGTGACCGAGGTCATCTCGGGTAAGAACCAACCCACGGAAGTCCAAAAGGGCGAGAACGGAGCGTTCAAGACTACGACAGGAATGACCCGCCCATGGCTTGAACGGAGCGATGCAAACATTTCGTCAACTTTCACGACGATTGCCAATGTCGGTCTTGCAGGCCCGAGTTGGGAGATGCCGCTCGAGGGGAGCCGCCGCGCGCTCGGTGATCGCTTGCAAGATACCAACAAGGGATTTGTTCGCGACGACGCGCTCCTTGGTATTGTCTATCTCACAGACGAAGACGATTGTTCGCTCACCAAAGCCAACATCACGTTGCCAGAAGGATCGACATGTTCTGCTGTCTCAGAGCCGACGGGTACTTACACATCATTTTTTGACAAACTCAAAGGTGTGCGTGGTCGGTGGGCGGCAGCGGTGATCGCCGGGCAAACAAAGTGCAAGTCGACCTTCGGTAGTGCGATCGAAGCCAAGCGACTTAAGACCTTCGTTACCGAAGTGGGAGCCTCTGCGATATTCAGCTCGATTTGCGAGGGCGACTTGTCGAAGGGGCTTGAGGAAGCGCTCAACACCTTCAACACCGCTTGCAAGTCATTTCCCGCGCACTAACGGCGGCCCTGAAACACGAGGTTGCAACCGAATGGAAAATAGGAGTGTCTCCTTGGGTGGCGTCGCGCTGGAAGGTGTGTCGAAGACCTTTTGCGCGGCGGTCTTGTGCTGTGCGATCGTCGGTTCGGCATGCTCCGACACCAGTTCGCCGGCGCGTGATAGCGGAAGCGCCGATGCATCGCTCGCTGCGGATGCCGATCGCGGGAGTCGTCCCGATGGCGCAACGGGCGGCCAGGTCTACGTGGTCTTGTTCACGCACATCGAAGATCAAACGCCAGGCGGCACGCTTGGTACCGACCAGAGCAAGGCTAGCTACCTGGCCATTCGTTCGAAGCTCATTGAAGTCGCACAGAAGGCCGCTTCGCATAAGCTTCAGTGGGTCCTCGAGCCCGACTGGAAGATTCTCGTCGCTGCCCAACAATACGAAGACGCAGCCACCATGACCTCCACAGGCGGCAAGAATTTCTTTCGCTACTTGCGAGAAGATCTTGGCGTGGTGATCGACGCACACTCCCACGAGGCTGGAGGCTACAACTACACCGATGTTGCTTACTTGCTGGAGTCGCTTGGAGTCGGCGGCACGACGGTCATAGGTGGTCACATTTGGGATCCATCGATCCAGCAGTTTCAGCAGTGGGACCGATTTCGAAATCCAGTCAACGGCTTGAAGTATCCGACGGCGGTCTGGCGCGGTGACATCCTGATCGGTGCAGGGACGCCCAACCACAGCAATGATCCCGTCGCCAGTGGCGTTTGGCGGCCGAAGGATCGCAACGACTTTTTTGGCGACGACCCGGCTGGCAACATCGCGGCCGTTGGGGCCTACCACAACAACGTGGCCGGCGTGCAGGAGCTGGTGAGTCTCTACGCCAAGGGCACCGTGGCACCGACCGACATGCTGACCGCTTCGTGGAACATTACGCCCTCGGAGATTACGGCGACTGGCGGCGTCGATGCGGTTGACGCAACCTATTTCACGCCGATTGCCGCCATGCGCGATGCCGGAACCGTCAAAGCGACCGATTTTTCTAGCCTCGTGAAAACTTGGAAAGCCGACTTCGGCGGGCGCGCGTTTCTCTACAAGCTGTAGTTGCCGCTTTGCGCGGTTGCACAACCACATTCAGCGTCGCGCGAGATGCTGTCGCAAAAATGCGGCGGCGCGTGTCCAAAATGCTTCGGCCATTGCAGGATCGCCGAGCTGGTGAGTCTCGCCTGCAAGCGGCATGAAAAGGTCGGTGTGCCTTCATCAGCGCATTCGTCAACTTGATTGAATTATTGAAGAGTACGTTGTCGTCTGCGGTTCCGTGCGCGATGAGCAAAGGGCGCGCCGACTGGCGTCCGCCTTCGACGTATTCGTGACGGGCCCTTGAGATGGAGTGATCGGCGCAGGCGGTGGCGTTGCGCGAGGTGCGCATCCTGCGATCGCGGCAAAGAGCGAAACGAAGTGGCATGTTCGCATGGGGAAGTGCGACGCTATCGCGAACACGTCATGCGACACAAAGCCGCAACCCGAGCTTCGCTTTGGCGATCCGCTTCGCTTTTGACCACCGTGGGGCTTATCGCCTGTGCTCCAGCTGCACCTGAGGCGGTGGCACCGCGTACGCTTGCCCCGGCCTCCCAAGAGCCCTCGGTGCCGTCGGCCGGTCCATTTTTCCTCTGGCAAGGATTGGATCACGAGTGGTTGCGTTCGTTTTTCGGCGCGCGCGTCCCGCATCGCGTCAGCTTGCTCGGGTCAGAAATCACCAACGAAGAGACGACGCCGAAGCCGAGTGGGGCACTCCGGGGAGTTGCGACCTTCGCGTTTGCGCAAAGCACAGGAGTCGATGGCAACTTCATGCACCCCGTTGGTTATGTTTCAGGCGTGCTCGGGGCGTCTGTCCTTACCTCACGCGCGACCACAGAGTTGTCGGGCACCGACGATGCGAGCGAGGCCGAGCATCCACAGGGGCGCGTTGATGAGGTGAGGACGATCGCGTTTGATGTACCCAATGCACCAGCGAGCGCGGTGAGCGCCTTCGTTCTTCAGGGGTTCGAATTTGAGTCGTCGTGCGACGCGAGCAAGCAGCCGGTCGGACGACCCTGCAACTCGAACGGTCTGTGGCCATATGAGTTGCGCGTATCTCTTGGCGAGTGCCTTCAGCGCCAGAAGACGTTCTCGTGCCCGATATCGTTTCGGATCTTTCGTGCATGGACGCCAAACAAGGGTGGCCTTCCGCCGTTCGAGGTGAAACCGCTCAACGACAAACTCGATTGGAAACTTCGTTTACGAAGTTTACTCATCATCGGCGATCCATCGACACTAGAGACGGTGAGCGTCACTTCGAAGAGCGATCGCACGTTGCACGACCGTGCCCGCGACGCTCACGTTCACACCGTTCGTCCAAACGGGTCGGGGCCGTACGCGGCGGCAACGGTTGGTGTTACCGGGTTTGGATTCGAACTCTACCGACTCGGCGACTCGAACCGGCTGCGCAACCTGGGTCGATACCTCGGCGGGATCCGTTTCAACATCGATGACGAGGCCTTCGATCGCGTCAGCCGCACCCTCACGTTCAAGGTGAACCATGACGTGTGGGCACCCGGCACGGTGGTCGAAAGCGGTGTTCGCAGCTCTCTTGATGCGCGCGCTCTCTTCTTCAGCAGCGGTGCGGCGATTCATCAGGAAAAAGCGGGCTCGCTTTGCATCAATAGCAGCAAGCAGGCGCCGTTCTTTAGTCGTTGGCGGGCATGCGGCGGCAAGAAGCGTGGCCCAGAGCAGAGTCGAGACAGCGTCATATTTGAGATTCCGTAGAAGCGGTCGTCGGAAAAACGAGCGTGCCTCATACAAAGCGAACGCATTCCTAGGGGGACTCAAGGCATGTGCAGTAAGCTCGAACGGTCGCCATGCGAGACACTCCTCTTTGGGCTACCGGCAAGTTGCAAATTACGCGCGCAGCTCTCGATCAAGTGTTTGCGGAAGCACGAGTGGCCTATGGTCGCGATGAAGAATCATGTGGGTTTCTTCTAGGTCCGCGCGATCCGTGGCCGCTGCTCGACGAGGTCATGCCGATGGTCAATCGTGCAAATCAATTGCACGCCCTCGATCCGGAAGTGTACCCACGCACCGGGCGCATGTATTTCGACATTGATTCGATGAAGTTCCAGCGTGCAATCGAACGAGGAAATGCGAGCGAGAGACCCGTCAAGGTTCTTTACCATTCGCACCTCGACGTTGGCGCCTATTTTTCAGAGACCGATGCCCAAGTCGCCCTCATGGGAGGTACGGAGCCGCCGTTCGACCTTGCCTATTTGGTGACCAGTGTGCGAAGCGGAGAGGTCGACGATCACGCGCTCTTTGTTTGGGTCGCTGCCTCGTTTACGCGTAGCGAGCTCGAGGTTTGCGGTTGAGACTTCAATCGCGCTTGCTATTGGGCGTTGCGTCTCTTGGAGCTTCGCTCTTTGCACTCCGGAGCGACGCATCCGAGGCGAGTGATCTGCTTGGTCGCGTGCGCGAGGAGTGGGCGAAGCGCGGAATCGTGAGCCAGAAGCTAGCGAGTCGATTTCTTCTAGACGACGAGGCGCTTCTGTTTCGCATGCCCGATAGAGGAATGGCGCCCTGCGGATCGCTTGTCGCCATCGGTCCTAGAACGATGAGCTTTGCGTTGCAGGACGCTCTCGACAATGCTGAAGAAGCGCGTGTTGCCAGCGTTGGGGGTGTTGCCGCAATCGGTACGTGCGACGCGAAGCGCCTTGCACGCGTTCGCGTCACCGCGAGCGCCGGTCGCGGTGCAATCGAGTTCGTCTTTACCGCAGGGCCCACGGCGGCACCTCCAGTCTCTACGTGGGTTCCGGAACGCACGGGGACAGTCGTGTTCCTTCCGCAGGATCCCGGTTCACCGCCGGCTCTCCCTCTGCTGGCTGAGCGGGTGGCGAGTGCGGAACGACGCGCAAGGGTGAGGGGCGGAGTCCAGAAACAAGGTCAACTAACGGAGCTCTCTGCCATCGGAGGAGTCGATTGGAACGTCGTGCTCGAGCCTGGATGCCATCGGTTCGACGTGTTGGGCGAAGCGCGCGCAGGGAGCTCTACGCGACATGAGCTCGATGCTGAGCTGCGAGAGCCCGAGGACGGGAGGTCGCTCGTGCGCGACCGCACGGACTCCGCAGATGCCCGACTCGAGCATTGTGTTGGCGAGGAGACCCAAGCAACCGTCGCTGTATCTGGGTCGGCAAACGCGAAGGTCAACATTCTTCACCATGTCTGGATCCTCCCTCCACATTTGCCAGAACACTGGGGAGCGCCACTTCGCGCGCGTATTGCAACGCTCCTTCACGCACGGAGTCTGAGCCTTGGTCGCGGTCGCATCGCGGCTGCCGTGCGAGGCATTTCGGGGCGCACGCACTTTGCGCAGCCTGTGCGGCGGGGATCTTGCTACGTAGCCATCGTCGCCAGCGAGGGTGAGCCGGGACGTGGCCTGGGGTTGCGTGCGCAAGTCGGAGGCGTCGATTTCGCTGATGAACGGGGCGTCCTCGAGCAAGCCGCGGCAGTTACGTTTTGCGCGGGCAGACAGCGGTTGGCGACGTTTGAGGTCGAGTCGCGGGGTTCCGGGTCGGCATGGATGTTAATGCTCATCGAAGCGGTGGAGGGTGCGTGGTCGTTCGAGCGCTGACGGTCGCATACGCCATCCTTCTGCTTGCCGCGTGCGGCCCTAAGTCAGATGGTAAAGGTGCTGTACGTTCTGCAGGCACGCTTGTTGTGACTCCAGGCGAGCTTGACGCGAAGCTCCTGTTGCGTGAGCCCGAGGAGCGCCTGCGCGCGCTGGGATCTCCACCTGGCCAGGTGATCATGGCGGGTCCCTTGGCGGAGGGAGAGCGTCGTGGGGCGTTCGTCGAATTCTCGGCCGATGCATGTCTCGTCGTCTATGGGCGTGCGAGCGGCAGCGTGGAAGACGTTGACGTGATCATTTTTTCTGATGAGGGCTCCCCGCTGGCGATTGATGAGTCGCCCGATCCTCGTCCGTCAGTCATTTTGTGTCCGCCTCATCCAGCGCGCGTGTTCATTTCGGTGCACCTGCCTGGCGGCGAGGGCATCGTCGCGGTTGGTGCACAGAGTGTGCGCAAGGCGGACGCTGAAAAGGTGACCGCGGCCCTTGGAGTTCGATCGGCATCCATTGGCCCTCGCAGCGCCGACGCCTGGCCTGGGCTTCGCGAGGCCGTCGAACGGCACCGCACGCAGGTACCCGGTCCATGGCAAGAGATGCGGAAGACCGCTATTGCGCTCGACGCGCGCGCGCCGACGGCTGTTGCGATGACGGTCGAGGCAGGGGAGTGCTCCGATGCCCTCATTCTTGCGGGCGATGAGTTGGGCACATTCGATGCGGAATTTGTCGATGCTGACGGGCGTTTCGTTGCGCGAGCTCATGAGTCTGCTGGCTCGCGTGCACTTGTGGTTTGTGGCGATCGAGCGATAAAGGGCACGCTCATCTTGCGGCCTCACTTTGGGCGGGGTGTTGCGGCCTTGGTGCTTAGCCGAGTGCCAGCAGAGCGCGCTCATATGATCGCAGAGTCGGACGCGATGTGGGGTGAGCGTGGTGCAACGCTCGGGGCCGCCATGAGTGCGCTCGAATCGAATCTAAGCAAACATGGTTACGAAAAGGTGGGCTCCAAGACAGGGGTGCTTCCCGTCGGCCGTCGCGCGACGCAGACATTTTCCACACATGCCCTTTGTGTGCGAGTTGATACGGTGACCGGCGCTCCGCTGTCCATGATCACGACTTGGCTTTGGAACGACGAAGGCCACTTGGTCGGATCACCTCGCGGAGCGCTGGTGTCCACCGGCTTCGTGTGCGCAAAGCAGAGCATCAGGGTCGATATCGAGAGTTTTGGGGGCAGCGGACCCTATGGAGTGCTCGTGCATCGGGTCGGCCTCCCTCTCGGCAAGACCCCGCCGCTTGCGGCCGCTCGCATGCTGACCGCGGCCCCTGATCTTGCGCTAAACAAAGAAACTAAGGTCATTACGAAAGTCATCAGCGCAGATGTTCTGACGTCCGAGACGATTCACGCGACAGGTCGCAAGTGTGTGGACATTGGCGTCGGAATTGAAGGAGGCGCCGCAGGCGTGTTTCTTCGCCTCCTCAGCCCGAACGGAGAAGAAATCGATCGGAGCGAAGGGGATTACGCCGCACTGGCCAAAGGTTGCGCCGACGGGGATCTGAAGCTCGAGATCACAACCTCTGGAGCCGTCACCGCAGCCATCGGGATCGCAACGACAAATCGCTGACGCGTGTGTCATCCTGAGGGCGCAGCCCGAAGGACCCCCTCCGCCCTTGGTAACGTCTGAATCCGCGCGAGCAATACGTCCGCTGCTGCCGGATCGACGCCACCAATCGAAAGTGCTTTGCCTCGACGTGGGACGAAGGTCAGACGACACGCGCCGTTCACGCTAGGACGCAAACTCGAAAAAAAGAAGTCGAGGCCGACCCCGATCGACGCAATGAGAAGACCAACGCCCAACAACGACGGTGACGCTGCACGCACTCCGTCGGTGAAGAGACCCATGCCGATCGCGCTGCCGAGAAACAGTGCGATGAGACCGGCATAAAACGTCACTCGCGGGTAACGAATATCGCGCTGCGCGCGCAAAAGACCGAATCGTGGAACGACGACTTCGCTGTCCGCAAGCACTCGCCCGAGCATCTCCGTCTTCGTGCGGATCTTCACACTGTCTTCTGCGATGATGACGTCTGTGGGGCGCCTGTAGCCCAGCGCCAGTCGAGCGAAAGCACGAGCTCCACGGGCAAGGAAGAGAATACCAGAGAGGGCAAGAAACGTGGTGGCGATTGGGCCGCGAGGCGTGGGCAACAATTCGCCATGCAAGCAAGTTGGCGCAACAGCATTGCCTTTTTTCTCAGGAGGCTCCCCGTTGCCACGGAGGGCGCATCGAAGACGCGTATCGTGGACTTCAAGCCGCGCGACAACGCTCCGCGCGGCGAGATCAGTCGAAGCCGAGAGCGCAAGCGCGGCGCTGATCGCTTCGGTGCGCAGGGTGATGTCGTCGTACCGCACGTCAGCCTGAGAAACCATGTGACCGAGCGCCTCCCAGCACGGACCTGCCGACGCACCGAACGCGACGTCGAGCAGAGGCGTGGGATCGAACGGTGAATAGCTTGCAAGCGAGACGGCGCGCCTTGCCAATTCTGCGGGCAGAGCCCCGCTCGTTGCCGCGTGCGCGATCGAGTGAGCCGCGAGCGCGCTGGCGAGCGCACGTTCAGCGTCGTCGCGCGGCCCATGCGAGAGGACGCGCACAAGGTCGCCAAAGGGTGTCTGACGCTGACCCTCGTCCCAAGTCGAGTCGACGGTCCGTTCGTGCCAAGGCGTCGCAGGGCGATACACCTGCCCGAGCACGGGCTCCGCGAGGGCGAGCACGGCACTGAGGTCGGAATGGCGGGCAAGCGCATCAAACGCGCGTCGCTCAATAGTGTCTGACATGGTTACATAGGCTCGCAGGGCCACCAAGATGCCAAAGAAAGGCGGTGGCGGTTCGCAGTGTAACGAGAAATGCCGCGGCTACGGCTCGAAAATAGCAACGTCGCCAGCGTACTCTTGAGCCGGTCGATCGGTGCTGCGCCAAAAGTTCGCGACGAGGGTCGTGCTTTGTACGCGTTGCGGAAAGTAACCTGCGAACTTTCCGGGCTGATCGACTGCTCGAACGGACCACTGGTGAGTGCCATCGCTCTTTTGAACGCCGGATGCGATGCGAAGTGTTCCCGCGGTCGCGTCTTGATAGAGAATGGTCACCGCGCCGGAGCTCTCAGTGCTGATCGAAGAGTCGTCTCCAACGACGTGAACACCGTCTGCGAACGCTTTGCCGCCGAGCGCGCTCCCGTCATCCACGGTTTCGGTAGCGCCGACGGTCTTCGCGTTTTCGATTTTTACATACTGCAGCCGCTCGTGTGTTCCGTTGACGTAACTCACGTGCCAGTTGTTCTTGGTGTCGATCGAGAGTGATGCGCCGACGCCGACATCGCCGGTGTCCACGGCACTGTTGTCGCTCCGGAGACCAGTTTCGCCGTCGACGATGGACGAGGTCCATTTCGATGCCGACTTTTGGAGCATCACTAAATTCCCGTGAATGCGATCGTACGCCACGATGCCGAGCCCATTCGGACCGACGGCGGCGCTGATGTACACCCCAAGTCCGTTCGGATAAATATTGAGGAAGTCGGGATCGACGACGGTCGCGCACGCTGGAACGTCCTTGATCAAGACACACGCCTTCGTGCCGGCCAATCCCGATTTGCACTCGGGCGTGCAGCCCGTAACGGCTGCTTGGCACGTACTGCTCTCGTGGATGCACAACTGCCCGCTGTCGCAATCAACCGCACGGCAAGGGCTCGCTTCGTCCACCGCAACGTCTTCGAACGTCCAGTCGCTTGACGAACGCGGGATCTCGCCTTGCGCTTTTGCCAACATCACCTTGGATCGAGCTCGCCCCTTGAGCCCTTTTTCGATGCCGAAAAATGCAACGGTCGGCACTTTTTCTACCATGATCAATTTTGCAAATCGGCCGTAGTCGCCATCCGTCGTTCCCTGTTTGATGAAGTAACTTGACCATTTTTTGCCGTCGTAACTGGCGAACTTGAGCCCGTGGGATGTCGCGTCGTAATAGGCAATCATCGGTTGGCCAGCACTACCGATTTGGATGCTCGAATAGAGACCCACGTTGGATCCCAGGTCGGTTTCACCGCCGCGCCAGCCTTTCGGATCATTCGTCGGGCACGTTCCATCGGTGCGAGCAGGAGGCAGGCCATCGACTGTTTGCCAGTTGACAACGTGCTTACCTGAATCGAAGCGACCTGCGACGAGATCGCCCCACACGTTGCCGCCTCCCTTGTCCACGTCGTTGTAGCCCGCGACCCAGACCGCGCCGTCGGTACCTATCGCCACGGAAGTATATGCGCCGACAATGCCCATCGTGTTTGCTGCGCCGCACTCGTCGTTGCATGTTGGGCCGCAACCCGTCTTGACGTTCTCTGTAATTTCGGTGCCGCATGTGCACCCTTGCATGGTTGCGCCGCCGAACGCGATCGAAGCAGCGGCAAGCTTGGTCACCGTTGGACGGCGCTTTCGAAGAAACGCCAAGAATGCAAACGCGCCGCCGATGCATAGCCACCCCGCACCGCCAGACGCCCGTGGAGCGGCCAGGCTACACGTCGATCCTCCGAGAGTTTCGTCACCTCGGCCGCGAATGAGCGCCGAGCTGGTG
Organism: Myxococcales bacterium; assembly: GCA_023248735.1. Classification (GTDB taxonomy): domain Bacteria; phylum Myxococcota_A; class Polyangia; order Polyangiales; family Polyangiaceae; genus JAHFDX01. The sequence continues at coordinate 16,180 of JAHFDY010000035.1, read as the reverse complement.
CTGCCAACATTGCCTTCCTCGTCGCGCACTTCAACGGTGATGGCATCGTCATTGTCGAACGTCAGGTTGCTGAGAGGCGCCCAGTCGCTGAAGGCCTCATTGTTCTTTGCAAACCGCATCGAAAGATCCGCGTCGTTCGAAACGTAGTCATACGCGTGGACCTTCTTGCCAGAGCTGGTGGTGGACAACTCGACGACGGGAGCGAGCGTGTCGATCACGAACGGTAGTTCCGCCGGCGCGCCCTCCGACGCAGCTTGTCCCACCGCCCGCGACGACACGTAGAGCGTGTGCTTTCCCTGGAGGATCATGACGTCGTTGTCGACAACGATCGTGGCTTTCTTTGACCATGCAGAATGGGCACCGCGATCGATCCAATACGTGTACTCAACGGCGCTACCTTCGAGCGTCGAGGTCGCATCAACCGTGAGCGTTGGGAAGAGTTCGCGACGAGCGGTCTGAAGCGACATTGCCTCCGGATGAATGTCACGCGATCGGATGGTTGCTCTCGTCCCTGAGAGGCTGATTTTCTGCTCGACGCTCAGGTTGGCGAAGAGTGCCAAGAAGTCCTCATCGCCTTCGGAAATCTTGCGAATCGACCCGTCGGGAATTGAAATCGTCAGTCCTTGGGACTTCAGCACACCCGAGATGTCGAACGGCGAGAGACCATCAGCCAAGACGCCGCCAAGCAAGTCGGTAAGAATACCGGCGAACCCTGACGCAATCGTCGCTGGCTCTTCGATGAGCAAGTCGGAATTGGACACCTGCGCATTTTTCACTTCGAGGTTGCCGATGACGGGGAGCAATCCTCCTTTGGGGTTCTTCACGGGGTCTTTGCCCGTCTGTAATGTAACAGGAATAGTTACATCTGACGTAAACGTGAACGCACGAATAAACCGACCATAGGATTGGATGTAGAAGTCGACGGCGAAGCGCGAGAGCGTGAGCTTAAGAAGTGGATCGGTCGTTGCGTTGGTGCCGGCACCGAGCTCAACTTGCGGCGCTCGCTGTGGCCTTGTGATGATTGCCACTGGAGCTTTCTGCTGATCGAACGCGAGACGCTTGAGTGAAGGCGCGAGCAGGCTCAGCAAGCCCGAGTTGAGCACAGCCGTCTGTTCCGTCGATACACCAAGGCAAAGACTCCCTCCGTTGTACAGCCCGGTGAAGGCATAGTTGAGGAAGCGCTCTGAGAGGGCCAGTCCAACGTGTGGTCCTGCTTCACCCGTCGGCCACGGCGTCACTTTGTCCGCGCGCATCACCTTTGGAACCGGAATGCCAGTAGGCACGGGATTGTCGACCTTGGGCACGCAAGCGCTCTGCGGCGACGCACGAAGGCCGCCGCGCATCGAAAGCGTGATGCCGTTGTTGGTCTTGTCGTTCACCAGCGCCTCGCCAGGTGATGGATCAAGCGCACCGCTCGCCGCGACTTGCATGTCGACGGCACCTTGCGATCCTGGCAGTAAGGACGAAAGAAGATCGCCGACCGAGAGTCTGCCTTCCACGCCCATCAGCGATGGAACACACTTCGAGCGATCGGAGTCGAAGAGGCATCGCTTTGCGGTTGCCGGATCTGATGTGTCCGGGCTCGTGCCTGTAGGGCAGTTCGGCGTGACGAGTGGGTTCGGCGCCTGGCAGAGCGCGTTGCCAAGCGAGTTGCGTATCTGGCTGACGACTGCGCTCTTGATTGAGTTGAACGCCGCGTTCTTGATCGCGCCATAAATGCCATTACAAATAGACGTTAAGAGGCCACAGTCTTTGCAGACGCCAACATCGTCTTGCGAAATTCCAATCTCGATTTGCGCCGACTTGGTATCGATCTTTGTGAAGCCACTTCGAGGCGACAGCGTCTCGGCGACCGCAGGTAATTCAATCGATACCGAAACGGTCTTGTAGTCGTAGCTGGGCGCTTCGCCGTTGCAGCTGCCGCTACCGAGGCCAACTCGGAATTCACCCAGCGCCTGCTCCTTCATCGGAAGGTCGCGCAAACGAATCGGAACGGTGCCCTTGAGGCGAATGTTCGAGGGCGAGATGGCGTCGATGCGCAGCTTCAGGTCTTTGAGCTTAAGGTCAACGTAGCAGCGAGGAGGATTCGTCGTGGTGCTCGAACCGGTCCTGCAGATCTCCAAATCTTGGTTGCCGAGCAAGGGAATGTCGACGGTCGTCGCGGTCTTTGGAATCTCAACGGAGTAGACACCGCCGGTCGTTCCGAGAAAGGTCTCGGCGAGCCCCGGCGCGTTCGTACCCAAGAAATCGAGACCTGATCGGGTTACGCGGATCGCTCCTGCCTTGTCGACGTTCTCCCCAGCTGGGTAGCCACCCGCGATGGGCTGCATACACCCGCTACCGCATCCGCCTCCGCCGCCACACGCAGCGATCGTCGAAAAAGCCAAAAGCGTAAGCGCCCACGACCGCAAAGGCAGACTGCCCAATACCGCGCGACGACCCATTCAATCCTCCGGCGGCCGAACTTCTGTGAGAGCGAGCGGCGCGCCAAAAAATTGTAACCGATTCATACTCTTCGGGCACAAGAACTCCCGCCCGCGAGCGAACAGCGGGCTCATTGGAGACTCCATGCGTGCCAGCGTGGTGCGTTGCGTCACGCATTCCCACGCGAAGCGCGGCACCGACTCAACTCATGGCAGATCGAGCTGCGATCCATAGTCAACGAGCGATACGAACGACGTGAGCCGCTTACGGAAGTCGTCCTTCGTCATCGAAAGGAGGCGCGATGCTCCAACACCTTCCACGCAAAACGATCCCGCGGCAGAAGCAAAGAAGAGCGCTTTTCGCAACGCTTGTGGTGACGTTTGATCGGTACGCGCGAGGTAGCCGAAAAGGCCACCTGCGAAGGAGTCGCCCGCACCTGTAGGGTCAACTACGTCTTCGAGAGGGTATGCAGGCACGAAGAAGGTGCCCGCCTCGTCGAAGAGCAGCGCACCAAATTCGCCACGCTTGATGATCACGCGCGATGGCCCCATTTTCTGGATCGCTCTCGCCGCCTTCGGCAAGTTGTGGATTCCCGAGAGGTCGCGCGCTTCTTCGTCGTTCACGATGAGCAGATCAACTTGCGCGAGGACCTTGCGTAGCGTTTCGAGTTCCCCTGATATCCAGAAATTCATCGTGTCTGCAGCGACGAATCGTGGCTTCTTCACTTGCTGCAAGACGTGCAACTGAAGGGCAGGGTGGATATTACCCAACAGCAAGAATTCGGGATTCTGCGCGTTGGGCAATATCTTTGGCTGAAAGTGCGCGAAGACATTGAGCTGCGTATCGAGTGTTTCGCGGCTGTTTAGGTCCGCGGCATAGCGACCTCGCCATCGAAACGTTTTTCCCTTTGCTCGCTCGATTCCGTCGACGTCGATCGAACGCGCGCGAAGTTGTTCAAGCGTCTTTGCATCAAAATCTTCGCCTACGATACCGACGACCCTGGCCGGATGGAGCAGCGAAGTCGCGATGGCCGAATAGGTCGCCGCGCCACCGACGGTGTTGTTAAAAACGCCGCTTGGCAATTCGAGATCGTCATACGCAACAGAGCCCACAATCAGAACTGGTTCAACGCTCACAACTTCGCTCCTCATATTGGTTACAGACGATCGCAACGACGCTACAGCGCGCCGTGGCGTAGGAGAGACTCAGCAAGGCTTGCGCGACGCGCACGACGCGCGTGTTCGGCAATGACGATCGAACGAAGCTCGTCAAACGCTCGCTCGAGATTGTCGTTCAAAATCAGATAGTCAAATAGTGCATAGTGTTCGATTTCCTTTTTCGCGGCGGCAAAGCGTGCCTTGAGTGAGTCCTCGGTTTCGCTTGCGCGCTTACGCAATCGGCTCTCGAGCTCCGCGAGCGAAGGGGGTAAGATGAATAGCGTGATGACCTCGGGCATTTTCGCGCGAATCTGACGAGCACCCTGGTAGTCGATATCGAAGATGATCCCGTTGCAGCCCGGCTCCGCCAGCGTTCGCGTTATTTCCGAAAGCGACGTGCCATAAAGATTGCCATGAACCTCCGCCCATTCGAGAAAAGCACTTTGTGCGATCTTTTCCTCGAAGGCTTGTCGAGTGACGAAATGATAGTCGTGACCGTCGACTTCGTTGGATCGCGGCGATCGGGTTGTGTGCGAAACGCTGAATCGAAGATCGGGACAGCGCTCGAGGAGTCGATGGGTGAGGGTCGTCTTGCCTGCGCCGCTGGGCGACGAGAGAATAATGGGCAAGAAGGTTGACGGAAGCGCGCTCGAAAAGTTCATTCGTTGTTCGGCTTTTTTGAAAACAGCGACTCTAGCTTTGCTTTGCTCGCGTCAATGCGTGCAGTGTTGTCTTCGGGACGGCCGGAACGAAACGTGAAGAACGTGCACCGATTTGTGGCTTCGCGATCGGGAATGTACTCCGCGATGTGCTCTTTGCACTGGTTATGGGCCGAAGGATCCCAATACTCGCAGTTCATACAGCTGTGCAAATCCGTACGGCAGTGGGGGCACTGATCGGTACGTTGCATCTTCACGTCGAACTCGAGCTTGCCGAGACACTTCTGGCAGACGTGGTTCTTCTCCTTGACCTTAGGAATCCATTCCATGCGATCGCCCTCGAATCTTACCGATCAGAGGCCGCGCTTGCGCTTTACGAGATCGCGCGCGCGCGCGTATTCGATGTCCCACTGCGGCGTTCCTTCGCGCACGTGCCGAATTTGGGCGCGAATGTCTCCTTCGAGGTCATCGTCGGCGGACATGTACTTCTTAAAAATCGGGGCCATCCGCTTGCGCAAATCGACGTCTTCGACCCAAATTTCCTCGACGTGATGCGAGTGTTGGAAGATCGCAACGACCTGGTCGAGCAGGTAGTCAAGCGAGTCTTCGCCGAGTTTGATCCCCTTTTCGTCTGCGACAAGCTGCCTGACGCGGAACAACTCGCTCGGTGGTTTGCCGGTGCGGTCGACGATGTCGCGAGCGCGATCGTTCACCTCGCGCTCAAGGGCGAGGTACTGATCGAGCACCGCACGCACGTCGGCTTCGACGTCCTTCGCGGATTCCGTCTCGATGTCTTTGTTGGCAATCAGGGCACGAACCACGTCGGTGGCGATCGGGCCGACCTTTCCGCCATAGAGCCGCATGCACCGAACCCTACTTCACCCAACCTCGAGCGACAACGCGCGAGTTGCGTAACACGGGGCTTTTACCCCTTGTTCTTTCGCTTCGAAACGGGCGTATCAGGGGGAGGGGGCGGTGGGGGCAGCGTCGTTCGGTGCGCGGCGGTCTCAGGGAGATGAAGGCGGCGCACCACGGCGAGCTTCTGTCGCTCTTTGTATTGCGAGTGAGAAGCTTCACCCAACTCGTTCGTTGTTTCGGTGTCTCGATCGACAATCTGAAATTCGCAAATGACGAAGCCAACCCTGCCCATCGCGTTATCGGTTGAAACCCGCTGAATGATGCGATCGGTGAGGCGTATCGGCATGTCGACCACGAAATGCACGACTCGGTAGTTGTCTGCGCTGAACTGGTTGTCACTCGGCGTGTAGTCGTTGTCGCCCGGGGCAGGCTGAAGCTTCGGGCGCAGAACGTTGAGACCGGGGCTCTTGTCGCAATACGCCCTGAAGTTGAAGAGCGAATTAATGCTCTGCCCAGGCACCACGTAGTTAAACGGAAAGAGCTTTTGAGTGAGAAACTGCAGCACAGGAAAGATGTCCTGCTTTTCACGCGTGACCACGCGAAAGCGAAGCTTGTCGTAAATCTGCGCAGCGACGGTTTCCTGTTTTGAAAGCAATTTCGTATAGAGCGAATCTTTGTTTTTTCGGCCGCCCACAAATTCGGTAATCGGAAAGCCTCCCGCGAGCATGCCACCGATGACCCGATAGACTTTTTCCTCAACGAGCTGAAAGAGCTCCTGGTCGCTCACCGGCACGTGCATCAGCAATTCGCGGCCTTCGAGGTGATGAATGATGTGCATGCACTTTAGAATCGCGCACGCGCAAAGCTGACGGTGGCCCTGACCACTCGCCATTCGAAGTAGTTCTTCTACTGGCAAATTTGCGATTTGCTTTGGAATTGGAAATAGGAAATTGCGCTGCAAATAGCCAATCGCTTCGCGCCTAAGCGCGTCGATTCGTGCCCGGTCGTCGGCGTCAGTGGGGTCGAGTTCTTGAACCAGTAGGAACTGGCGAATCTCCTGCTCGGACGTCAGATCGAGGCGAGTCCAATCAATGACGGAGTGCCCGCGGAGGATGAGGCGCAGGCTCTCAAGATCGGCGAGGTTGAAGTCTTCGAGCCGCTTGAGCCCGATACGCGTGCCGCCCTTCATTATTGAAAGGCTCGGTCAAATCTGCGGGAGGCGCAACGTCGAATCTACCGGCGGAGGAACAACGCCAGGCCGAATGGGGCGTGCGCGTCCGAGCGAAAGCGTTCCGAGGAAGATGCACGCGGTCACCGCGAGAACGGCAAGGTGCCCAACGAATGCACCTGAGCACCCTGCGATCGCGACCGGCGCGATTGCAACGAGGTACCAGGGAGTGAGGTTCAAACGATTCAATCGGATTCTCCGTTCGAGTGAGAGGAGAAGCCCCTCACTGTAGGACACGGTCGGACATGCCGGCCTGCCGGTCAACTTTTGTACAGAGGACGGTGCCACCTCTGCAAGGCAAAGCAGACATCAGGCCACTCGGGTGGTGTCGAAAAGTCGCTGGTATTTGCCCATATGTAGAAGTTTCCGCCTCTGACGGATGTGGCACCGACATGCACCTCCGTGTGTCAGCAGACACGAAACGGGCGGTTCGCGTTTATAGTGACGCCATGTACTTGAGCAGCCCGCCTTCCCAAAACGCACAAGAGCGCGAGAGCGCACCGAAAATAAGGGGCTCAAAGGGCAATCGGAAGCTGGTCATGGTCACGGCCTACGACGTCGCCATGGCGCGGCTCGTTGACGAAGCTGGTGTCGATATCGTGCTCGTCGGCGACTCGCTCGGCATGGTGTTTCAGGGCAACGCCAATACGCTCGGCGTCACGGTGGATGAGATTTGCTACCACGGTCGCGCCGTAGCCCGCGGCCTTACGCGCGCTCATCTTGTCGGCGACATGCCCTTCATGAGCTACCAAGTTTCGCCGGATCAAGCCGTTGCGAGCGCAGGCCGGCTCGTCAAGGAAGGGGCGTTCGAAGCCGTGAAAGTCGAGGGTGGAGAACCCTTTGCGGAGCACGTTCGCCGCATGGTCAACGCTGGGATTCCCGTCATGGGTCACGTCGGCTTAATGCCTCAAAGTGTTCACGCGCTTGGCGGATTTCGCGTTCAAGGCAAGACCGAGGCACAAGCCGAAGCGATCATCCGTGACGCCAAGGCGATCGAAGCTGCAGGCGCTTATGCGATCGTCCTCGAGGCCATTCCGAGCGTATTGGCGCAAAAAATAACAAACGCAGTTACAATTCCAACCATTGGCATCGGAGCGGGCGCATCGTGCGATGGACAAGTGCTCGTGCTCAACGACTTGCTCGGTCTCGGTCGAGGTCACGTTCCGAGTTTTGCAAAAGCTTACGCCAAGGTTGGCGACACAATCATTGAGGCAGTCGATGCGTACGCGCGCGAAGTGCGGAGTGGCGTATTTCCGCCGGCCCGGTCGCCGAAGCTTGTGAAATGATCAGTCCGCAATACATCGCACGCTGATCGCGAACGATGCGGCCGGGTTCGTGAATCGAAAAACGTTCGGCGTCGCTGCGGCGATTCTCCTCCGCCACACATCAGAGCCACGGGTGGTCGACGTCCAAAAGTAAGTTCGGTCGTTCAAGGCATCGTACGTCGTGCCAGTGCGAAAGCCGGACATCCGCGCCGCGAAACCACTCTCTGCTTTCAGCGTCGTGCCCTCGGTCGTTCCGCGTGGAGCATCGTAGCCCTCGACGTTCAGTTGGTCCGACGCCATGCCAATCGCGGCTTCGAGCGCCTTCCATTCATCATCGCTCGGAAGGTGAAAACCGGAAGGACACGCGGTCTTCGCCGCACTCCAAGCGTACAGGCGACCTTCTTTGTCGCAGTTGGCAGTGTCGTCGCCGTAGCAATACGAACTTCCTGTGATGGCGAAGTTGAGATTGCGCGCCAACCACGTCTTTCCACCAAGCTGAATCACTGGGTATGACCGTCCGTCGCGCGTGTCGACGTAGGTGCTGGCGTCGGCGCCTCCGTCGTCCCCAGAGTCCGTGCCAGCGTCCGCAGGTGAAACGCCCACGTCCCCTTGAGGCGCGCTGGCGTCGTTTTGACCGATAGCGACAGCGCTACACGATGGAAGAGCCATTAGTGCGAACGCGATGAGATAATCGTAGGTCTTCACGCCACGGAATGTAGGGTCGGGAAACTGTGCCGAGTATCGATATGATCGCTACGATATTATCAACCTACGCTTCTGAGTTCGCGGGAAGGGAGTCGGATACGTTTCATCGGCATGCCGCCCTTTGGTCGAAGGGTGATGCTGGGGTCGAGCTCGATCTTGTGACCCGGTTCGAGTTCAAACGCGTACCGTTGGGCGATCGTGGCGAGTAGAAGCTGCGCCTCCATCATCGCGAAGCCCACGCCGATGCACTGACGGGGACCTCCGCCGAACGGAAAGTAGGCATGCTTTGGAATGCTCGACGCCCGCTCTGCCGAAAAACGATCGGGGTCAAACCGCTCGGGCGCCATCCAGTGGCGGGCGCTGCGATGGGTGACATACGGGCTGACGATCACGATTGCACCCTTGGGAATCTGTACGACCGGATCGGCCTCAACCGCATTGCGCGAGATGATCCACGCAGGCGGATACAAGCGCATCGATTCCTTGATTACGCTCGTCAGGAAGGTGAGCTTTGGTAGGTCCGAAACTGAGGGGACTCGACCTGCGAGTTGCGTTTCGAGCTCGCGCCTCAGTCGCTCTCCGGCATCGGGATGCTGCGAGAGAAGATAGAACGTCCACGTAAGCGCGTTGGCCGTCGTCTCGTGTCCGGCGGCGATCATGGTCATCATCTCGTCGCGCAGCTGACGATCCGTCATCGTCTCGCCAGTCTCTTCGTCCTTCATGTCGAGCAGCATAGAAAGCAGGTCGCCGGGGTCTTTCGCCGATCCACGACGTTCGGCAATTAAGTTGACCATCATCTGATCGGCGTCACGCATGGCAGCACGAAAGCGTCGGTTACTGGGCAGCGGCAGGCGCTCCACAAAAGACAACGGGGCCGTGAGCGAGTTCATTCGTTCGTCGAGATAGTGCAACGCGACGTCCATCACTTGGCCGACGTCCGTTGCGAACTCAGACATGGGTCGCGAGAACATCGTCCTTCCGATGATGTCGAGCGTGAGCGTCATCATTTGCTTCGCAACGTCGACGTGAGAAGGAGCGCTATCCCACTCGTTCAGCATCTTGACGGTCGACTCCGTCATGTGTGAACCGAGGTTCATGAGACGGTCACGGTGAAAGGCGGGTTGTGCGATGCGTCTCTGCCTTCTCCAGAAATCACCATCGCTGGTAAGGAGTCCCTCGCCAAGGGCGAGACGGAGCTTCTGATACCCGAGGCTCTGCTTCTCGTAGTTGCGATGGTTCTCGACCAGGACGCGTGCAACGCCTTCGGGGCCCGCGAGCAGCACAACTTGCTTTTGGCCGAGCTTGAACCCGACCGTATCGCCATACGCGCGATGCAGCTCGGTGAGCCTCGCTAGCGGACGCCTGCGGAATTCGAACAGCTCGCTAATGCGCGATTTGGGTCCTGGGAGAGGAGTCGGATTGGCAGCTGCGAGCACGTAAACCTCCTAGTTAACAAACCGGACAGACTGCTTGTCGATTGAGAGTCAGCAGAGGACCGTTCGGCGAATGTGGTCTGCGGAGAGGAGAAGAGCCGCCGATACGATCGAAAGCAGCGCGGCAGTGAGAAGTTGCGGGCCCATTGCGGTGAAGAGTGAGTCGGGAATCAGCATGACAATTGTCATAGTGGGGGCGACTAACAAACAGTCAAGGCTGCATGTAAATTATTTCATCGCCCGAAGCTCTTCGCAAGGAGCTTTAGGGTTTCGATTGCCGCTTTGCTGCGCGTTCCGTCCGAATCGGAAAGCTGAAGCAGGCCGGAACCGTTGAAAACCGCGAGCACGAAGGCGGTCACGAGTGGCCGGGCCTCTTCACCACCAAAGGGCACTGTTGGCAATACGGAAGTAAGGTCCTCTTCGAACGCACTCAGATGTTGCGGCGCGGCGCGTTCGAGCTCCTTGCGCAGGACCTCATCCGTTCGGCTGGCGATGCGCACCTCAAGCCACGCAAAAAAGAGCGGCGAGGTATAGCCACGCCATGCGATTTCGATCGCCGCATCCGTTCGACTTTCGGAAGGGGAAATCGCAGAAATATCGGCGCGAAACGCCTCGTGGCGCTTTTGGGTTAGGTATGCAATTGCTTCGACCACGAGCGACTGTTTCGTTGGAAAGTGGTGCAACTGAGCGCCTCGGGACACGCCCGCACGTCGCGCGATTTCGACGGTCGTCGTGCGCGAGTAGCCGAGCTCGAACAAGGTGTCGACGGTCGCACGTAGAAGCCGTTCCCGCATGGCTTCTGTGCGCTCTTGTTGCGTGCGCCGCGACTTCGGGCCCGCGAGGGCTTCGCGCGACGGAGACGTTTTGGTCTGTTGCTTGGCACCCACAACGACAGTCTACGGCTACAGGAGGAAAAACAATCAGAACTGATTTGAACGTGGGCGACCGTACGCTCGCGTTTGCGCAGGGTGTCGCCGAACGGGTTTTCGTTCGGTGGACGCCCTCATCGCGTGAAAAGTGTCCGTGCGCACCGGCTGAGGCGCAGCATGTCGGGCACGCGAAAAGGGCAAATTTTTGCGGCTGAGGGATGTTCCTTCGCACGACGTTCGGTTGGCATCGCGCTTGCTCTACTCCTTCTCGAACCGCACGAAAGTGCACACCCCTCACGGAGGTATTTCGATGAAGACCATTGCATTCGTAACTGCGCTTGTTTCTTTCGTTGTTGGCTGTGGCGACGCGTCCGAGGATGCGTCTGCTGACGAGTTCACCACCGGTTCGTCATCGGAGGCGCTCTCGATCGTGCAATGCCGCGAAATGCTGAACAACCCCTTCCCAATCCCAACCGTACGGACCCTCGAAATCGTTAGCGACCTTGGCGTTCAAAGCGGCGGCGCTCCGACCAGCATCGACGCGAACGCGGTAAACGGGGACACGCGATGGCAATCCGTCAGCACCTGTGTTGGCGTGTTCAATGGCGGACTCACAAGCGACCCGACCTCTGGCGGCACATTGCAGGTGGGTGCGGTCTACACGCAAGCTCGATTCCCTAGCGCGACGAGCATGAGCGTCAGCATCAATCCGTCGGGACTCCCAGCCGGTGCCTACTGGTTGCGTACGATCACGCGTCTGCAGGACGGGACCAACGACGCCGCCGAGGGCACGCTGCTCGTGCACTAAGACGCGTACCTTCTTGTGAGATTTTCCGGCGCCATCCGCGCGTAATCTTGATTGGGTCCAAGGTTGCGCGCTGGGAGTCAATTCGTCAGTTCGATTTTGATCCCGGCGCCTGACTGTAGAACGACGAGCCGACGTAGGCTGCCACAAGTCGCCGTACGACGATTTTCGTGATCGCGCCGAGCGGGACGGCAAAGAGCACGCCTACAAATCCGAACAATGTTCCGGCTGTGGCCAGGGCAAGGAGCACCTCAAGCGGTGATAGTCCGACGCTCCTTCCCACGATGCGTGGCGTAATCACCATGCCGTCGAGCAGCTGCACACCGAGCATCACGCCCAACACGCCGAGGACCCGTGACGGGTGTTGCGCGTCGAGTAGAGCCATCGCCGCTGCGAGCACGAGGCCGAGTGAAAACCCAACGTAAGGTACAAAGGCAAGCATGCCGGTGAGGACACCAATCGGCAGCGCAAGGCGAATATCGACCCACTGAAGCCCCGCTGCGTACAGCACTGACAGCACGAGATTTGCGGTCAGCTGGCCACGCAAGTAGCCGCCGAGCATCGTATGGATTTCGGCGCACGTCTCGCCGACGGGTTGACTCCACCTTCGTGGAACGAGCTTTGCCGCGCGCGCCACGATCGAATCGAAATCGATTAGGAGGTAGAGCGCGAACACGGGAATGATCAACGCGCTCACCAGCGCTGCGACGTAACCAAGAGTGCCGAACACGGCCTGCGATACGAAGCTCAAACCGCCAGAAGGCTGACCCTGCATGCGTTCGGTCAACTCCTTTGACCATTTGAGCCAGTCGGCGGTTGAGTGCGGCAGCTTTATCTTGAACCGTTGGTAAGCCCACGGTTCGAGCTGCTTTTGTAGCGCTTCGAGCTGTGAAGGCAGATCGCGCGAGGCGTCGCGAAGTTCCTCGATGAAGAGCGGTGCCGCTACGGCGATGACGAGCGTGACGAACGAAACGAGCAGCAACATGACCAGCGCCGCACCGAGGGCACGTGGAACGCGCTTTCTTTCGAGCCAGTCAACGACCGGATCGAGCGCATACGCGATCACGAACGCGAGCATCAGCGGAAATAGCACTCCGCGAAGGACGTAGATCGCCCCCACCGTGGCGAGGCCGCCGCCGAGCCAGATCCAACGTCGCGTCCCGTGGTCTTCCATGTATGCGCACCATGCTCGCACGACGTCGTGCCGAAGCGAAAGAATGGTAGCTTCTTCGCTCGCCAATGAGTTTGCCTCGATTTGACGACAAAGCGCCACGTCCGGTAGCCCACCGCGCCGAACAGGACGGCTCCACGCTTTCGCGCCTGGTGGGTGTGATGCAGCGACTGCTTTCGCCGGACGGATGTCCTTGGGATCGAGAGCAGTCATACGAGTCCCTCCGCAAGTACGTCCTCGAGGAAGCGTGCGAAGTCATCGATGCCATCGAGTCAGGTGATCGTGCTGCGCTGCGCGAAGAGCTTGGGGACCTGCTTCTCCAAGTCGTGTTTTTGGCGGAGCTCGGACGTAGTCAAGATGCTTTCGCAATTGACGATGTCGTGGCGGGCATCGTCGACAAGCTTGTGCACCGGCACCCGCACGTGTTCGGCGACAAGAAAGTCGGTTCGTCAGAGGAAGTCCTCACGAATTGGGAAAAGCTCAAGGCCCAAGAAAAGAAGGGGCGCGGTGTGCTTGAGGGAGTGCCGCGAAGCCTGCCGGCGTTGAACCGTGCGCAGCGGATCGGCGAGAAGGTGTCACGCGTCGGCTTCGATTGGGAAAATGTAACCGGCTCGCGTGCAAAAGTGACCGAAGAGCTTGCGGAACTCGATCAAGCGATCGAAAGCGGTGATGCAAACGCAATCGAAGACGAACTGGGAGACACACTCTTCGCGCTCGTCAATCTCGCGCGCCACGTCAACACAGACGCGGAAGGCGCGCTGAGGCGCACGATCGACAAGTTCACGAAGCGCTTTGCGCACGTGGAAAAACGCGTTCACGAGAAGCACGGCGGCTGGGGCGATCCCGGCTCGGCCGAGCCGCACCTTTCTCTCGAGGTTCTCGATCGCTATTGGGACGAGGCAAAACCTCTCGTCCCTTGACCAGGGCCACCGCATTGCCGCTCGCGCTCTCTTCGACTTGGAATCCGAGCACGATCAGGCGAGCCGATCAGGTGAAGAGGGTTTAGGGGAAATGCGAAGAATCGAGGCTTGCGGTGGGCCAACGATGCGGGCAAGGCGTTCAGGTAAATTGTCCCGCGGGCAAGCTCTGCTACGGCGAGAAGTGTGGCTAGTAATTTACCATAGCTTCGACAGCTGCCGCTGGAGCGGCAAAGTTCACCGACGCAACTGTCACCTCGAGGTGTCGACGTCGTCGCAAAACAGTTGAGAGCGTCACCTGGACATCGCACCCCTCGCTCCCGACTTTTTCTCAACGGTGCAGAAATGGCGCAACTGTCAACCTTCCCCAGATCTGGAGCACGTTGGCATTGAACGTGCTGAAGGGGCCTCACCATGTTCAAAACCAACCTCGCATTCGCCTCGATTCTCGCCACACTCTCCGTCGCCGCATGCTCGGGCCCCGAGGGCCAGAGCGCCGACGGCACGCTGACCGAAGACGCCGTGAAGGCGCGCGGCGCATCGTACATTCATCTCTATCCTGAGCGCTGCGACAAGCCGGGCACGTTCGTCGCCCTCGGTGAAATCGCGGCCCCTTCGCAAGTCGCGCTCGATGCGTACTGCGCAGAAGTCGTGCTTGCGCGCGAAGCCCCCAGGGGCAGCGTGGTCATTTTCGGCAGCTCTCGTTTGAAGGACGGCACGGCCGAATACGCGAGTGTTCGTGAGTTCGCCAAGACCTGGACCACCGACATGCCGCAGTTTCCGATCCTCACAGGCGGCGGTGGGGGACTCATGGAGGGAGGCAACCGCGGAGCGAAAGAAGCCGGCGGCAAGAGCCTTGGCTTCAGCACGTACTTCCGTGACGCGAAAGACACCCTCAACGCCTACACAACGGGCGGATACATGTTCTCGGACTTTGAGACCCGCGAGCGCGCGATGCTCCGCTACGCCGCAGCCGTCGTGATCTACCCGGGTGGTGTCGGTACGGGATGGGAGTTCTTCATGACCTTGTCGAACCTGCAAACAAAGAAGATGAAGAAGATTCCGATGATCCTTGTCGGCGCCGACGTGCAAGCCGCGATCATGCCGTACCTCACGTACATGTCGACGAAGGGCACAATTTCGCCCGACGACATCAATCTGTTCAAACCCGTTGCCACGGCCAAAGAAGCGATCACGGAACTCAAACTTCAACTTCCCGCCGCGCCCTGATTGCGCGCGAGACTACTGGCAGGGCCCCAACACTTGGACGGGGTTGAGGCTCTGCGAACCGACGTCGACTCCAAGTTGACTGTACTGGTTATTGCCCCAGCAATAGAGCGACCCATCCGTCTTGATCGCACACGTGTGCGCTCCGCCCGCGTAGGCGGCAGCCACATTTTGTCCGAGGACGTCGGGTGCAACTTGCACGGGCACGGTGCGTGGGAAGGTGTCACCCGTGCCGAGCTGTCCGAAGCGGTTTCCGCCCCAACACCAAAGTGAATTGTCGTCCCGAAGCGCGCAGGTGTGGGTTCCACCTGCGAGGACCTCGTTCGTCTTCACCTGTCCGAAACCCGATGGGTCCACCTGAACCGGGCGCGGATGCGATTCTTGATCGCCTGTGCCAAGTTGACCCGAACGGTTGTCACCCCAACACCACACCACGCCGTCGTCGGTGTAGGCGCAGGCGTGCGCGCCGCCGGCTGAAACGCGGACAACGTGAGTGCCCATATTTGCAACTTGGACGGGTACGTTTTGAGCGGCAACGCCATCGCCGGTGCCCAGTTGCCCGAGCCGATTGTCGCCCCAGCAGAAGAGTGACCCGTCCGTGCTGCGTGCACACGAAAAGTCGCCGCCTGCCGCAAGGCGTTCAACCACGTGCCCTATGTTGACCTTCGTTGGGTTAGGCTCTTGACCATGTTCGCCGAGGCCTAGTTGTCCTTGCGTGTTCTTTCCCCAGCAGAAGAGCTCGCCGTCGACTGACTGGGCACAAATGTGGCCCGTTCCGCTTCCGGCCCGCGCAACGTGTCTGTCAATACCATTGACTATTGCGGGTTTGCTCACGGACGTCGTGTCGCCCCTGCCGAGCTGACCAAAGCGGTTATCGCCCCAGCAATAGAGGCTGCTGTCCGTCGTGATCGCGCACGTGTTGCCAGCAAGATCCGAAGTGATCTCAGTTTCCCCGGCAGGGAGGAGTACGCGGGTGATGCCGAGGCCCGCAACATCGATGCGCGTGGGCGTGCTGCGCTTGGTTGTATCGCCTGTGCCGAGTTGTCCAAAACGATTGTCGCCCCAGCAATAGAGCGAGCCGCTCGTCTTGCGGAGGCACGTGTGCGTGGATGATGCCACGACGTACGCTGGGCACACGCCCGGACCTTCGTAGTCCTTTGATAACGAGGCCCAATCGGTGCAGCCAAACATCAGCGCTGCGATGACGAGTGAAGCGCGCGATTTCAAAACGCAAGCTCCACCGACGCGCCTGCATGAAACGGGGCGACCATGACATGGCCGCGAAGAGGCTCGACCGGCGCCCGCTTCGGTTGCAGCACCCACCACACCACCGCCGTCACGGTCGCGGCACCGCCCACGCCCAGCATGATGCTCCCGGCTGTCTGCATGGCCGGGTATCCGTCCCATTGCGCAGGCGCACAATTCGTCGCGCACTCGCTCTTGAGCATCGAAGCCTTGTTGA
>JAHFDY010000034.1 GCA_023248735.1 Myxococcales bacterium | reverse complement strand
GGCTTGTACTTTGAGGTGCCGTTTGAAATTGGCCAGAAGACGGGTTTCTATTTCGATCAGCGTACGCTCCGAGAGCGCGTGGAGCATCTCTCAGCTGGGCAGCGTGTTCTCGATGTGTGTTCGTTTATTGGACCGTTTGCGCTTTCGGCGGCTCGAGGTGGCGCGACCGAGGTCATCGCGGTGGATGAGAGTTCCATGGCGCTCGAAGTCGGCGCGTCCTGCGCGCGCCTCAATGGCCTCGAGGCCAAGATCGCGTTTGTACGGCGCGACGCGCGAAAGATGCTCGAAGACGTTGCGTCAAAAAACGATGGTCGCGGTTACGATGTCGTCGTGGTGGACCCTCCGCGGCTCGCGCCCACGCGCGCATCGCGCGACAAGGCGCTTGCGACCTACCAGAGCTACGCCGCCGCAGGATGTAAGGCGACGGCGGATGGAGGTATTCTGGTCTTCTGTTCGTGCTCGGCAGCGATCGACCTTCAGCTGCTCACGCGCGCACTCGCGCAGGGCGCGGCGCGGGCTGGCGCAGATGCGGTGGTGATCGAGCGCGTCCTTCAGGGCATAGACCATCCGGTACCTGCAGCCTTTGCCGAGGGGCTGTATTTGAAGACGCTGATTGCGAAGGTGAACAAGCGATGAGGCCGCTCATCTCTCTGACGGAAAGTGACATTTGTAAGTTACAAGGTGTTCTTTTCGATCTCGACGACACCCTGCTCACCCACGGTACGCTTACGCGTGAGGCCTACGGCGCACTTTGGGACCTTGCGGATGCTGGACTTCGCTTGGTCGCCGTTACCGGGAGGCCGAGCGGGTGGGGTGAGGTTCTGGTTCGCCAGTGGCCGATAGCCGCAGCCGTTACCGAAAATGGCGCCGTTTGGATCGCGCGCGAAGGCAAGCGCGTGCGGGTCATTGACTCGGTGAGCGCGGAAGAGCGTCGCTCGAGGCGCATGCGGCTTGCGCTGCTCGCAGAAGAGATTCGCCAAACGGTGCCAGAGGCTGCGCTCGCCGATGATGTTGCCAGTAGGGTCAGCGACTTGGCGTGGGACGTTTCGGAACACCGCAAGCTTGCCGAGCCGCAGATCGACACCATCCTCAAGACCATTCGTCAAGCCAATGGACGAACCACCCGATCGAGTGTCCACGTGCACGCAACGTTCGATGGCCACGATAAGGCGTCGGGGGCGCTCGCCTTTCTTCGGTATGCCTGGGGAGAAGACGAAACCCGTGCGCGTGCGCAGTATGCCTTCGTAGGCGACAGCGAAAACGACGCAGCGTGCTTTGCGGCATTTGCGGTTACAATTGGCGTTGCCAACGTTTCGGAGCACTTGGCCCACTTATCGGTACCACCGCGGTACATCACCAATCGCGCGCGCGGCTCTGGATTTGCGGAGCTCTCGCAGTCCATCGTAAAGGGAAGAGACTTGGGCGCCGACCGACGTACGGGTCGTGAAACAGAAAGAGAAGAATGAACAACGCGGAATATGTCGAGCTCGCCAAGAAGGTTCTGTACGGCAACTACCGACCGGCGCCGGTTGCCTTCGTCAGCGGGCAGGGGTGCGTGCTCGTCGACGCCGACGGCAAGCGATACCTCGATTTTGCAGCGGGTGTTGCGGTGTGTGCGGTAGGGCATGGGCACCCTGACTTGTCGCGCGCGATCGCCGAGCAAGCTGCACGGCTCGTTCACGTGTCGAACTACTTTTACAACGCACCGAACGTCGAACTTGCTGCTGAGCTCGTCAAGAAATCGGGACTCGCACAGGCCTTCTTCTGCAACTCGGGCGCGGAGGCGAACGAGGCACTCCTCAAGTTGGCGCGACGTCATTTCTTTGCCCAAGGTCATCCTGATCGCAACCGCATGATCGCGTTTCACAACGCGTTTCACGGACGCACGATGGGTGCACTCGCGCTCACAGGAACGCCAAAGTACCGCGAAGGCTTCGGTGAAGTCGGACCGGTCACTCACGTGAGCTACGGCGATCTCGACGAGGTCAAAGCGGCAATGGGCGCCGACGTTGCGGGCATTATCGTCGAAGTCGTGCAGGGCGAAGGTGGCGTGCTTGCGGCACCTGCCGGATTCATTGAGGGTCTTCGTGCAATTTGTGACCAACATGGATCACTTTTGCTCATCGACGAGGTGCAAACGGGCATTGGTCGCCTCGGTCGATGGTTCGGCTACCAGGGCAAGGTCATGCCCGACGCGATCGCGCTCGCCAAGGGTCTCGGTGGGGGAATGCCCATCGGCGCGATGCTTACGAGTGAGAAAGTGGCCGCAGCGCTCCCGCCTGGAACGCACGGCTCGACCTTCGGTGGCAACGCACTCGCGTGTGCGGCGTCGCTCTCCGTGCTCCAGATCATCGAGCGCGACAACCTGTGCGAAGCGGCGAAATCGCGCGGTGCCTATTTGTCACAGAAGCTGCGCCAAATTGCCGAAGGGCTGCCGGGCGTGTGTGTGGGAACCCGTGGCGAAGGGCTACTTCAGGGGCTTGTGCTGAAGCCCGGGATGGTGGCGCGCGATATTTTGGGTAAGTTACTTGATAGTGGTGTTCTCTTGACGGCTGCTGGCGAGCGGGTCCTGCGATTTACGCCACCGTTGATCGTTACCGAGGCGGAGATTGATCGCGCGACCGAGGTCGTGAGGGCCGTGCTCGGCGACCTTCGGCCGGCATGAGTCCGAAGATTTGCCCGAAAGAGACTTTGTAGTGCCTTCGATCGGCGTACCATGCGCCCGCCTAGGAGGCCCATGTCGACGCCAATTTCCCTACTCTTCGTTAGTCTTTGCCTCGGAGCTGCCGCATGCAGTTCCACCAACGCGGTCTCCGATGCTGGTGGCGGGTCAGACGCCGGAGACGCGTCTACGGACGGTGGTGGTTCGACGGATTCTGGCGATCCCAGCGACGGCGGTTCTTCGAAGGATGCCTCCTTGGTGACCACGAATTTGACGGGGACGTTGGGGACGCTCGGAGCGGTGCAGCCCATGGTGTCGTCCTTCGTCATTTCCAACGGCGGCGAGACCCTTGTCTACATGAGCTCTGCGCCTATCACATGCGCTCAACTCAAGACGTCGGGGTGGCTTCCCTCGACGCCGAAGGGCTCGCAAGTCGTCGAGATTGTGGTCAAAGGCGCCGCGAAGACAGGGCCGGTTGCGGTGCCCACCGCGGAAGTGAACTATGCGGCCGGTGGGCAGTCTTCGTTGTTCGAAGTCCGCGCGAGCTCGGGATCGGTGACCTTCATCACCGCCGAGGTGAATGGCGTTGTTGAAGGATCTGTCAACGCGTCCTATGCGGGCGGCGGCACTCTCAGCGGAACATTTCACGCCGAATTCTGCGCGGACGGCCAAGGTTTCTGACGGGAAGGCGACTTTCGCGCTCGGTGTGGCTCTAAGGAAACGATGAGCCTTCCGTACCGAAGCCACGCGTCTCCGGAAAAGCCCTCGCCGCCAGGTGAGTTTGTCTACGCGCCGAGTGGCAATCGCGCATTCAACCTGCCGCTCGCCTTGCTCGCGCTCACCTTCGCAGCCTGTTTTGGTGGAAGCGCGCTCTTCGTTCTTGTTGGCGAGCTTCGCCTCCTATTGGTTCTAGGCGCCTATGGTTACGTTTTTTTTCGTGCTGTGCGAGGGAGGAAGGACACTGTTCTTGCCGCCCGTGTGGATGGCTCCAGCATTGTCCTGAAACGCAGTGGGGCGGAGACGCGCGTGCCGGTCAAGCACGTGTTTGCTGTTGAGCTTGAACACAAGGAAAAGGCTCATGGAATTGTGAGGTACGATGGCCCGGGGCTAGGTCAAATTAGAGTTGCCGACGGCGGCACGATTCACGTTTCGCGCATCGTCCTTTCACTCAAAGGAGGAGAGACGTTTCCGCTGAGCAGCACCTTCCATGAGACCGGCGCTACGGCGGCCGCAGCTGGCAAACTCCGACTATGGTTGCGAGCGCACGGTTGGCTCCCGAAAGAAGAACGAGTCCGCCCCCTCGGACGAGGCGGACTCGGTGGTCAGCTTAGTTGACTAACGTGCGTTTGGAGAGCTGCCTGCACCGAAGGGTGGGCATCAGTCACGATCAGTCCCGCACGGCCTTCTCGATGACGGACGAGAGTTTGCCGTCGGCCGCATTGAGCTTCACTTCCCAAAGGTGTTCGTTGTTGTCGCGAATGTAAAACTCCCAAATGCTCTTGGGGTTACTGAACTCCCACGCTTCAACCGTGCCTGCCTTGTTCTCGAGCGCATCGGACTTTGCGACCGAGTACTTGAGCACACCTTCCTTTGGCGTCAGATCGTAGCCGTCAAACGGCTTAACCTCCGATGCGATGCCCTGAAGCGATCCATCTTTTTCAACGAGCTCAACGTTGATCGATGCGCCGTTTGGCATCTTGCACTTCACGACGGCGAGCGCGGGCTCGTCGGCAGTTGCGGCCACGCGCTCGATCGTCGTGTCTTGTGCGCCTGCGACGATGGCGCTCGCCTTGGTCTTGGCGTCGGCGTCGCTGATGGTTTGAACGGTCGTGGCGGGAGTACTCGATCCGCAGGCGGCGAGGCCCCAAGCGGCGAGCAGAACGAAGCGCTTTTGCATTGGAAAAACTCCTTACCGAAGGAGCTTAATGCTTTTGAAAGTTATTTTCAACAACGTTTAGGGTGTGCAAATTGTGGGGTCCGCCTCCCCTTGACGCCTCAGGCTGGGCCTGTGTACGTCCTGCCGAGCGCCAGCGTCCTCTGGGCGCACGTGTCTGCTTCACGTCGCAGGAGGCTCCCTCCTCGCGGTCCCTCCATCGTCACTTACAAAGAGCACAATGAACCTTCGCGAGTTGAAGCTTAAGCCGATGCACGAGCTCGCCTCGATTGGGCGAGAGCTCACGATCGAAAGTGCCGCGGGCCTGCGCAAACAGGAGCTGATCTTTGAGATCCTTCGGCAGACGGCGGCACGTGCGGGTGAAATTCATGCCGACGGTGTCCTCGAGTGCTTGCCGGATGGCTTCGGATTCTTGCGCGCGCCCGACTACAATTACTTGGCCGGGCCAGACGACGTTTACGTCTCGCCCTCACAAATTCGGCGCTTCAATTTGCGGACGGGCGACCAAGTCACCGGTGCGATCCGCCCGCCCAAGGAAACCGAGCGCTACTTTGCGCTGACGAAGGTCGAGAGGGTCAATGGCGAGTCACCGGAAGTCGCACGCGACAAAATCCTCTTCGACAACCTGACACCGCTCTATCCGACGCGGCGCTACAACCTTGAAGTGAACGACATGCCGGCGCGTTCCGGCAAGAAGCGCGACATGTCGACGCGCGTCATCGACATGATGGTGCCCATCGGCATGGGACAACGATGCCTCATTGTCTCTCCGCCGCGCGCGGGCAAGACGGTCCTCCTTCAGAATATTGCGAACGCGATTTCGAAAAACCACCCCGAGGCACACCTGATCGTTCTCTTAATTGACGAGCGACCCGAGGAAGTGACCGACATGCAGCGCACGGTGGCTGGCGAAGTCATCTCGTCGACGTTTGATGAGCCACCGACACGTCATGTGCAAGTTGCCGAAATGGTCATCGAGAAGGCCAAGCGCCTCGTGGAACACAAGCGAGACGTCGTCATCTTGCTCGACTCAATCACGCGTCTTGCGCGCGCCTACAACGCGGTGGTTCCACCGAGTGGGAAGATCCTCTCGGGCGGCGTCGACGCGAACGCACTCCACCGTCCGAAGCGCTTCTTCGGTGCAGCTCGGAATGTCGAAGAAGGCGGCTCGCTCACGATCGTCGCAACGGCCCTCGTCGACACGGGCTCACGCATGGACGAAGTGATCTTCGAGGAGTTCAAGGGCACCGGGAATAGCGAAATTCACCTCGACCGTAAGTTGATGGAGAAGCGCATTTTCCCCTGCCTCGACATCAACAAGAGCGCGACGCGCAAAGAAGAGCTGCTCCAGCCCGACTGGGCGCTGCAGCGCGTTTGGCTGCTTCGTCAGCTGCTCCACCCGCTCAACGTGATCGACTCCATGGAGTTCCTTCTCGACAAGACGACGAAAACCGATTCGAACCAAGAGTTCCTGGAGTCGATGAATTCGTGAGGCAAGAAGTAGGCTTCGCCTCTCCGCGAAGCGCCCTCTTTAGCGCTCCGATGTTCCGTCAACCATGTTGACCTCGCATCGGTTCGGCTCGACCAAATTCAAGAGCAACTTGCGGGCCTAAGTCTATTGTCATACATTAGATGAGTGCGCTTCGACTGGGACCCGAAGAAGGCTGCTGCGAATCTCAAAAAGCACTCTGTTTCGTTCGAGGACGCCCAAACGGCGTTCGAAGACAAACTCGGTGCATATTACCCGGATGCGGTGCACGAGGCCCGCTTCGTCCTCATCGGGTACTCCAAGCGACGGCGCCTGCTCTACGTCGTCCACGCGGAAGTGAAGATTGACGTCATCCGCATCATCAGCGCGCGAAAGGCAACCAAGCATGAAACGGCCCACTACGAGAACGACTGACGTACTCGACAGGGAGATTGACTTCACGCGCTTCGGACCTGTGAGGCGCAACGCGTTCTCTGGCGCGAACGAGCGGGGTGGACCCTCTCTCCTTGCACTCTGGGAGATGCCGGAGATTGGGCCCGATGCGGTCCTCCTTCGGCGTGGGCATCCTGGCAAAGGTGTGAGCAAAAAAACCGTGGTTCGTTCGGTTCGTTTGCCCGCGGCCATCTGGATAGACGTCGAAGAAAAGGCAAAGGCGAAGCACCTCAATCTTCACCAGGCCATGCGAGCGGCGCTCCTCGGTTGGCTTCGCCGCGCGGGTTGACGTTGCTGGTCAGCTCTTAATCGTAATCGCCGACGTGTGGCGCACCGACGAGCCAGGAGGAGGCTCGGAGTTCGCCCGCTCGATTTCAAACGCTGGTGAGATCGTCGCCGAGGGCACGACGAGGCATGAGCCCTCGGCTGAAGCGGTGACGAGGTAGATGGTCGTGATGTTGATATGCGTGACCATTGCACTCAGGTCGCGAAACGGCGGCAGCTCGATGCGCTCTTCGTAAATCGAGTTGACTTCGACGCGTTCGGAGTGTGCCGCTCGCATGATCGCCCCGTCGCGGTTCGCGCGCCAAAGGCAAAGCGGTTCGCGTGATCGCTGCGGGAGGCAAGAGAGTGTGAGCGTCATTCGGTACGAGAAGCTTGCCTTGGCACGATTGAGCGCGATGCGCGCGGCGATGGGAACAATGATTCGTGCGTTGCCAATGCGAAACGCGGTCGTGAGCGCATCACTCTGCGGGTGCTTCTTGAAATTGTAACTGTTGATGTCCAAATTGATCGTTTGCATCTCTGAACGCGACCCATTGCGGTAGCCAGCCTGCGCAACGTGGGCCTCCCCAAATGCCGCAGACTCGCGTTCGACGGTCCACTCAACGTCGATGCGGGGTAGGACAACAGCAGTCTTCTTTCGGGCGAAGGGCATCATGGTGGGTGGTTCCTCCGTGTTTGCCAATTGCACGGCTTGTGCCTATCGCGCCCGGGACAAGAAACGCCACAATCGCTAGGAATTCTGGTGATCCCGACTGAACCGGGGGTGGTTCAGCCCGGGACCATCGCGTCCACCAGGGCGGGTTCCTTCAACATGCTCAAATGTTCCTCCGCCCTTTACAAATGGCCCAAAATTGCAAACACTGGCGCGCTCCCTTTCGTTGGAGCGTGTCGTGTCCCTGGTCCAGTTGCCAAAAGCCCCATTTGCCTGCAAAAATCTCATCGGCGGAAAGTGGACGACCCCCGTGGGGGCCTCTGTCCGTGAGGTGCTGAGCCCGCATACGGGTGAGGTGATAGGTCACGTCCCCATGAGTGCCGCGTCCGAAGTTGAGCGTGCGGTTTTAGGCGCTCGCGAAGCTGCCGAGCTCTGGCGGACCACGCCGATGAAAGAGCGCACGCAGCGGATGTTCCGGTTTCGAGAGCTACTCGAAAAGAACCTTGACGAACTTGGCCACTCGGCCGCTGCCGAAGCGGGCAAAATGTTTGCGGAAGGCCGCGCAGGCGTTCTCAAGGGCATCGAAGTTGTCGAGTTCGCGCTCAGCATTCAGAACCTCGACATCGGTGGCAGCCTTGAGGTGAGCCGCGGCGTCTTCTGCGAGTACCGTCGCGAGGGCCTCGGCATCGTGGCTGGCATCACGCCTTTCAACTTTCCCGCGATGGTTCCGATGTGGATGTTTCCTATCGCCGTCGTGCTCGGGAACTCGTTTCTCTGGAAGCCATCCGAAAAAGTGCCGATCACGGCGTGTCGTCTCGGCGAGCTCATGCTTGAGGCGGGTTTCCCAGAAGGCGTCTTTTCTATCGTCCACGGCGGCAAGGAAGCCGTTGATGGAATCCTCGAACACCGCGACATTCGAGCCGTGGCGTTCGTGGGCTCATCACCTATCGCCAAGTATGTTTACGAACGCGGCACGCAGCACCAAAAGCGCGTACTTGCGCTTGGTGGCGCGAAGAACCACCTTATCGTCGTCCCAGATGCCGACGTCGAACTGACATCGCAAGGTGTGCTCGACTCGTTCATCGGCTGCGCGGGACAGCGCTGCATGGCTGGCAGCGTCATGGTGGCGGTCGGAAACGTTGACCATATCGTCAAGCGACTTGTCGAAAAAACAGAGGCCGTTGTGGTCGGCCCACAGATGGGCGCCATCATCGACAGGGCTGCCTTGGGGCGCATTGCGGAGGCCATTGCCGAAGCTGAGCAAGGCGGCGCGAAAGTGATCGTGGATGGTCGAACGAAACGCGTTGAAGGCGCGGCGTACGCCTCGGGGAACTGGATAGGTCCGACCATTCTGGGCGGCGTGAAGCCTGGCTCATCGGCATCCCGAAAGGAGATTTTCGGCCCCGTTTTGTCGATCGTCTCTGTGCCCACGCTCGCGGATGCGATCGCGCTCGAGCATCAGAGCGCATACGGCAACGCCTGTTCGGTGTTCACGACGAGCGGCGCAGTGGCCGAATATGTGGCCTCACGCGCGCATGCAGGCATGATCGGTATCAACGTGGGCGTACCCGTCCCGCGAGAGCCCTTCTCGTTCGGCGGAAGCCAAGAATCGAAGTTCGGCCACGGTGACATCACAGGCCACGGCGGCATCGAGTTTTGGAGCGCCCTCAAAAAGATAACTCGCAAGTGGCAAATTCAATCCGATCACAACTGGATGAGCTGAGCCGTTCTCGAAAGCAGAACCATGACCGAAAAGAAGAAGCACCACATTCGCCTGACATCACACCCGAGCGAACAATCCGCAAGAGCCATCAAGTGGGGAGCGGCCGATCCCAAGGAGCGCGGTCCGGTGGTTGCCACGCTCGACGCCAAGCATCGCAACGTTATTGGCACCCATTCGGGTTCGTACGGCGTGTACCGTGCGCTTGCCGTAGCAGCAGGTGCGTTGGTCGAAGGGCACATTGCCGATCTCACCAATACTTCTCCGGCCGAGCCGATCGGTCCACACCCGAGTTGGAGCAATCCGCACAAGATCGTGAGCATTGATCCTTGGGGCGCGATCGCCCAATCCGTGTTCGCCGACGAATTGAAAGCGGGCGTCGACATTCGTCCGACGATCGCCGTGACCAAAGCGCACATGAACATGCCCGAGATTCGCGACGCGATCAAAGCGGGTCGCCTCAAGCCCGACGGTCATTTGCTTACAGAAAATGGTGACGTCGCGGTTACGAAAGCGGCGATCGAGCCCGTGTGGTGGTTGCCGGGCGTAGCGGAACGCTTCGGGTTGACCGAGGCAAACCTGCGACGCGGCCTATTTGAACAGACCGGCGGCATGTTTCCCGAGCTCATTACCCGCCCCGACCTCGACGTTTTCCTGCCGCCCATCGGCGGACTCACCGTCTACTTCTTCGGCAATCCGACGGAGCTCGGTGACGAGTCAATCGAACTTGCATGCCGCGTGCATGACGAGTGCAATGGCTCAGACGTATTTGGTTCGGACATTTGCACTTGCAGGCCGTACCTCGCGCACGGTGTCGAGGTTTGCGTCGAGACCGCACAGCGCGGCGGCCGGGGCGTCATCGTCTATTCGCGGAAAGAGGGTCGCGCGCTCGGCGAAGTGACCAAGTTCTTGGTCTACAACGCGCGCAAGCGGCAAGAGGGCGGTGATCGGGCCGATTCGTACTTCCACCGAACCGAATGCGTCGCAGGTGTCCAAGACATGCGCTTCCAAGAATTCATGCCCGACGCCCTTCAGTGGATGGGCATCACGAAAATCGATCAATTCGTGTCCATGAGCGACATGAAATACAACGCGATCACGAAGAGCGGCATCCGGATCATCAAGCGCGTTCCGATTCCCGATGAGCTTGTTCCAGCGGACGCGCAAGTCGAAATGGAAGCGAAGAAAGCGGCCGGCTACTACACCGAGGGTAAAGTCGCCTCGGCCGATGAGCTTGCGGCAGTGAAGGGACGTCCGCTCGATGCCTGAAACGCCGTCGTCGCGTGTCGCCACACTGCGCTCGCCCAAGACGATTCGCAGTCAGTGCACGCGCGTGCTTGAACTCGCGAAGGCAGGCAAGGCGCCGCATTTCATGGTGGATGAGGCACGCCTCTCATTCGTAGCTGACATGGTTGCGAATGTCACACGCGCTGCCTATCCGACGCTGAACGTTCCCTTTCACGCGCGTTGGCGCCACTTCGGCGTTGGAGGAGTGCCGCGCGAGCGCGAGTTGGATTCGGAGCTCGCTTTTGAGGACGCGTCGGAGTGGGCGCGCGCAAAAATCGACCTTGCAGTTGTCAGCGTGCTCCTCGACGCGGGCGCAGGACCCGAGTGGAGCTTTCACGAAGGTGGCCAGACGTTCGCGCGATCCGAGGGACTTGCGGTCGCGAGTTTTCGGATGTTCATGGCGTGCGCGTTCGCACCCGACAAGACCTCCTTTCGTATCAACGCAGATGGCCTTGAAGCGCTGACGGTCGAGAAACTTGCATGCGGCTTTCAGGTCACCGCAGAAAACCCTCTTGTTGGACTCGAAGGTCGCGTCGCGTTGCTGCAGGCGCTTGGGCGCGCATTGCGAGCACGCCCTGATCTATTTGGACCGGAGGGCAGGCCCGGCTTTCTCTTCGACATCTGCGCGAGCGCTCAAGCAGCCGGTCAGAACATCAGTGCAGCCGACTTGCTCGAAACGGTCCTCGAGGGATTCGCGCCCATTTGGCCTGGGCGCGTTGAGGTCGACGGCGAAAATATGGGCGACGTTTGGCCATACGCGCCGCTTGAAGGCTCCGGCGAATCGCTCGTACCGTTTCACAAATTGTCCCAATGGCTCACGTACTCACTCATCGAGCCGATTGAAGCGTCGGGCGTAAAGATTGCCGACGTTGGTGGACTCACCGGTCTGCCCGAGTACCGCAACGGTGGTCTCTTTCTCGACGCAGGCGTGATTGTGCCGAAGGCGTCAGATGCGCTCGCGAAAGAGTACGCGCCCGGTGACGAATTCATCGTCGAATGGCGCGCGCTTACGGTCGCGCTACTCGATGCGGTGGCGCCCCTCGTATGCCAGCGCCTCGGCAAAACAGAGGCGGAGTTTCCCTTGGCGAAGGTGCTCGAAGGCGGCACTTGGGCTGCAGGTCGCAAGATCGCAGCCGAGAAGCGCGAAGGAGGAGGCCCACCGCTCCGTATCGTGAGCGATGGCACCGTGTTCTAAGATTCTCAGCTTCGATTTTGTAACTCTGTGAAGGAGATTCCTCGCGATGGCCGGAAATGTAACGCTCGTTGATCACCCCCTCATTCGGCACAAGCTCACCTTGATGCGCAAAAAGGACACGAGCACGGCGAGCTTTCGTCGGCTGCTCCGTGAGATCTCGATGCTTCTCGCCTACGAGGCGCTGCGCGATCTCAAGACGCGCGACGTTCAAATCGAAACGCCACTTGTGGCGATGAACGCGCCCGAAATCGACGGCAAAAAGCTCGTTCTCATTTCAATCTTGCGCGCGGGCCTTGGCATCGTTGACGGAATGCTTGAGATCGTCCCAAGCGCCCGTGTCGGACATGTAGGCATCTATCGCGAACCCAAGACCCTCATGGCGGTCGAGTACTTCTATAAGGTCCCGGTTGACCTCCCCAATCGCGATGTCATCGTATGCGACCCCATGCTGGCCACAGGAAACTCAGCCGTAGCCGCCGTCGAGCGCATCAAGGAGAGCCGTCCAGGTTCGCTCAAGTTTGTTTGTCTTCTTGCGTGTCCAGAGGGGATAAAGACTTTTCACGAGTCGCATCCTGACGTACCGATCGTTACCGCCGCGATCGACGAAAAACTGAACGATCACGGTTACATTTTGCCCGGTTTGGGTGACGCTGGGGACAGACTCTTCGGTACAAAATAAAGGTGATGCCAATGAAGCTATCGACGATTCGTACACTCTCATTCGTAGCGCTTGCCGCGTTGTCGGGTCTGGCGTGCTCTGTTGCTGCGTCGGTTCCTGGAACTGGCGGAGTGGGCGGAGGCGGTGATGGTGGCGGCGGTGGCGGAGGAAGTGCTGATGGTGGCGCCGACTCAGGTGGCCCTGCAAACCCCGAAGTGAATCCCTACGGCGTTGCATACCCAACGAGCGGTATCGGCAAGGCGGCGCGCAAGAGTATCAAGGTCGCAAGCGCACCAGGAAGCGTGCTCGAGAACTTCAAGTTCCAAGGCTACCCAGACGGCAACATCGACAATGGTCTTCAGCCCATGGCGATGGCGAATTTCTTCGACCCAGACATGAAGCAATTCAAAGTTGTCGTTCTCGCAGGTTCGGGCAACTGGTGCGGCTACTGTCAAAAGGAAGTGGCGTCGGTCGTCGCCGATCTCGATAGCTACAAGTCTGAGCAGATTGGTTTCGTCAACGTCGTGCTTGAGTCGCTGAGCAAGGGTGTTGCCGTCCAGACCGATCTCGATCTTTGGGTGAAGAAGTACAAGATCAACTTCCCCGTTTCGATCTTCCCTGAGGACGCACCCGCGGCGGGAACTGCGAACCTTCAGCCGTACGGCCTTACGGGCCTTCCGTTCAACATTCTCGTCGACGCGCGTTCAATGGAGATTCTCGCGATCATGAACGGTTCGCCGACGGAAGGCATGTTGGCGCGCGCGAAGACCTACTCGGCATGGGTTGACAAGAACCCTGCCTCGACATTTTCTGAATAGTACATGCCGTTGACGATTCAGTTCGTTGACAAAAAAATGAACCTCGCGCCCGTTTTCGAACGACGCGAGGTTCTTCGCGTTATGGCCGAACTTCAATGCGGTTGTGCTATGCCCCCGCAATGTTGTCGTTGCGACGGTTTTCAGCCGGAACGTTGATATTCGTTGGGGTTGGGATGGCCGCCGGACCAGGATGCGGCGCCGCCAAGGCGCTCCGGCCGGGCATGCTCGACGCCCGCACGGCGATGGGTGAGACGGCTTGCCGGTCTGTCGAGAAGGGTGGCGAGCCTCTCGTCGTTGACTGGAAGCCAGAAGATCGCGGCGCGCTCGAGATCACGATGAAAGACGCGATTGCCGTCGTTCACTACGACTGCGAGACGGTTCGTCTCCTCAGAGAATGCAGCGTTCCGGGCAACTACGGTTTCGTGGGCGTCAACCGCAAGGAGCAAATGCTGGAGCTCGAAGACGCCGACGAGATTCGCGCCAACTTGCCGTTCTCTGGCATCGGGCTAGCCGCAAAGCTCGAGGCCGATCTGAGGAGCGGGCAGTCCCTCTCAATTGCTCTCGTCATGGTGGGCCAAAAGGCGTCGGTGAGAAACTCATTGATGCGCCACGAGCTCAACGGTGAATGCGAAGGGGCCACACACTTTGTTCGGCGGGCATCGGTGGGTGCGTTCGCGATGCGCTCGGGTGCGAGGGCACAAGTCAAAAGTGTCGCCGAGGCGTTTTCGATCGGCGTGACTGAGAGCAGCGCCTCGTCCAAGAGCGCGAGCGCGAAAGATGGCAGCCTCGAGTCATGCCAGAGCTCGCATTCGCAATCGCCAACCGCTCCGCAAGAATGCGACGCGCTCATCCGCATCGAGTTGGTTCCGATCACCTCGCAGGGTGCTGCCCTAACGGCGGCGCCGGAGCGCGCAACGGCCTGCCCTGAAGGTCTCGTCCGAACCCACGGCCTATGCACGAGAGCCCAGCCTGGCGTCGCTCATTTGTGCGCTTCTGGCGACAAGGACGATTGCCTTGCGCAATGCGCACTCGGGCATCCCGCAAGTTGTTACCAACTCGGACGCGTGCTCGAAGATGCCGTTCCACCCGACCATTCGGGCGCCGCGAAGGCGTTCGCAAGCGCGTGCGAGAGGGGCGACATTGACGGTTGTGCCAGCTTGGGCGCCGCGTACATGCACGGAAGAGGGGTCGCGCGCGATCCGGCCAAGGGGGTCGACCTCTTTAGACACGCGTGCGAGGCTGGTAGCGGCCATGGTTGTTCGAACCTCGGCGTCGCGGCTGACAATGGCGACGGCGCTCCCAAGGACGTCAAACTCGCCGCGACGCTCTTCCAGCGCGCTTGCGACTCGGGATACTCACTGGGGTGCACGAACCTAGGCTTGGCGTTCCAAGTGGGACTAGGCGTAGACCGCGACTTAGCGCGATCGATCGCCCTATTTCAGCAGGCGTGCGACGGTGGGCAACCGATCGCGTGTCGCCGCCTTGGCGGCCTCTACCAGTGGGGACACGGCGTTGGGGTCGACATTGCCAAGGCCGCAAGTTTGTACCTCAAAGGTTGCGCGGGAGGGCCTCAGCTTGCATCCAGTTGTGTCGCGCTTGCGCGCATTTCCGACGACGCGCGTGGACTCGATCTCGCAAAACGTGGATGTGATGCGGACAGTGCGCAGTGCGTTGCACTTGGTTTTCGCTACGAAACCGGTCGCGGCGTCGGGAAGAACTTGAAGCAAGGCGCGGCACTCTACGACAGAGCTTGCGGCGCACGATCGGGTGATGGCTGCTTACGCCTCGCGAGGATGCACGATCGCGGGCGAGGCGTGGTGAAAGACGTGGCGCTCGCGACTTCGCTGGAGGGCAAATCGTGCGAACTTCATCACGCCCAGGCGTGCCGCGCGCTCGCGCATCGTTATGAGTACGGCATTGGCGTTTCGAAAGACCTGGTTCGCGCAAAGGACATGCTTCGCGAGGCATGCGAAAAGCACGACATGACCCTCGCTTGCGTTGAGTGGTCGCGTTTTGTTGAGGATCACAAAGTGATTCACTTGCTTGACCAAGCTTGCGAGAAGGATGACATTTATTGTTACGCGCTCGGCGAGCGGTACGAGCATGGCAAGGGTGTTCACAAAGACCCCGTGCGAGCGTTCGACCTGTATCACCGCTCATGCGAAGGCAGCGAATCGAGCAAAGAGGGTTGCTTCGCTCTTTCGTCTGCATTCGAGAAGGGCCTAGGCGGGAAGAAGGACCTGCACCGCGCGCTCGAACTCGCGATGAAGGCATGCGACCTCGATAGCGCGGATGCGTGCGTCGACGTTGCGCGGCGCTATCGCAACGGAATCGGTGCGCCAAAGGACGAGACTCGCGCTGCGGCGTACGCGAAGCTTGCGTGCGACCTTGGTGCAGACGAGGCGTGCGCAAAGTAGCCCATGAAGGACTGCGACCGAGCAAGCCGGTACCGCGAAGTGATCGACAGGATTGCGTCGGTCACGGACGGCGAAACCGACTGGATCTCGGTCCTTTCGACAACCGCATGCGAATTGCATCATGCGTTTGCTCACTTTCATTGGACTGGTTTCTATCGCGTGACGGCTCCGTTTCTTTTGTCCGTCGGGCCGTACCAAGGGGGGCACGGTTGCCTGCAAATCGCCTTTGGGCGAGGCGTGTGTGGGCGTGCGGCGCGAACCAAGACGGTGCAGTGGGTTCGCGATGTGAGTGCAGATCCGGAACACATCGCCTGCGCATCGAGCACGCAATCCGAGGTCGTGATCCCCATCGTCACCCAAGAAGGTAAGTTACTTGCCGTTCTTGACGTTGATTCGGATGAGGTCGACGTGTTTGTTCAAGCCGACATTGACGGTCTCGTGGAGGTGGCCGCGCTTCTTGCTCTTCGAGCGACGGGATGCGCAGTGACTTGATCCGAAAACGAACGCGCAGCATTGGCTCCGCCTTCTCTCGCAGGGTGGCCCTCGCGGTGGTCTGTAACCCGGAGAGTCGACGAAATTGCATGCGACATGCATGTTGTCCCCGAAAAGGAATAGTTGGCGATACTCTCCGGTTATTCGGCGTCGCGCGCGCCGCTTTTTCATTTCGATCATCTCTCTCACAGCCGGAGTACTCGATGCACTCGCCCGCCACTCGCCGCACGCTCCCCGTTGCCCTTCTCGTCCTCCCGTCGATCCTGACGACAGTTGCGTGGGCGGCTCCTCCGGCACCGCCAGTAGCAGTACCGGCCGTAACCGCATCGCAGCCGGTGACGACAACGGCTCCACAGCCCGATCTCAAGAAAGTGCAGGAGCAGCTTTCGCTTGAGAACAGCGTTGCCGACGCGCAATTGCGCAAAGAGCTCGCACCGCTTGCCGCCGAAAAGCAACGTCGCGAGATGGAGGCTTCACTTGCGCGCCAAAAGCTCGAGGGTGAGCTTTCGTCACGCCAGGCGGAGATCGAAAGACTCAACAAGCAAATCGACCTCATCAACAGGCGGGTTTCGCTCAAAGAAGCCGAGCGCAAGAGTCGCCTCGACGAAGAGTTCGCCGCCACACGCGAGAAACTCGAGAAGCTCCGCACCTCCAACGAAGTCGCGGCGGCCGAGCTAGCGGTTAAGACGCGCGAGATTGCCCTTCGCGAGCAAGAGATCCGCCTCAAGACAACGGAGATGCAGCTTAAGAAGCTCGATCTCGATGCTCACGTGGCACGCATAACCTCTGACCTCGAAGTTCGTGACAAGCGAGACGCTTGGCATAACCGTGTGCTCACCGATATCGCCTACACGAAGGATCCATTCAAAGACGGTGTGCTCACCATTAGCGATCGACGCATCGCGCTCAACGGCGTTGTGACGATGGACATGGCCGATCGCATTACGGAACGCGTCAACTTCTTCAACAACCAGACGAAAGAGTTTCCGATCTTCATCGTCATCGATCAATCGCCCGGCGGTTCGGTCGCCGCGGGGTACAAGATTCTAAAGACGATGAAGGGCAGCGCGGCACCCGTATATGTGGTCGTGAAATCGTTCGCCGCTAGCATGGCGGCGGGCATTACGACGCTTGCGGTGCGCTCATTCGCGTACCCAAACGCAATTATCCTTCATCATCAACTCGCGGGTTTCGCCGGCGGCAACCTCACCGAGCATCGTGAACACGTGAAGGAGCTCGAAGAGTGGTGGAAGCGGTTAGCACAGCCAGTTTCCGCAAAGATGGGCATCAGCCTCGATGAGTTCTTGAAGCGCATGTACCAAAACCGAAGCACCGGCGACTGGCAAGAGTTCGCTGACGTCGCGAAGAAGCTCAAGTGGGTTGACGAAGTTGCCGAGACGATCCGTGAGCAGTCATTCGTCAAGAATCCTGACGTATTAGAGGCGTCGATGCCTCCCGTCCCACGCCGATACTTCGGTGGCGAGCTGGTCGAGACGACCGACTCGAACGGGAAGGTGCACGCAAAGCTCCCGAGGATTGAGCCCTACGACGTTTACTACCTCTACAACCCCGATGGGTACTACAGGTTGACGCCGTAGGTTGTTCAGGGTGGCGCGAGGAAGGCTCATGCGATCACCCAAGCAGGCCAAAAGCGATGTTGAGCGCGAGCGCGAGAATCATCGTGTTGTATGCAAATGATACGAGGGCGTGAACAAGCACGGTTCGCCGAATGCGCCAGCTTGTCACTGTGACGTCTGAGGTCTGGAAGCACATGCCGAGGGTGAACGCGAAGTAGGCGAAGTCAGCGTCACGCGGGTGTTTTCCACCAGGAAATTCGAGGCCTCCGCCTTCGATGCGGCCGTAGTACAAATGTGCATAACGAAGTGTGTACGTCGTGTGTGTGAGCACCCATGATAAGAGCACCGCCGCGAGCGCAAGACCGATGCGCACGCCAGCGTAGGCGTCGGAAGCATGCCCTTTGCGAATGAGGAAGAGTGCCGCGAAGAAACTTGCGAAGCACGATGTGAGCGCAATGACCCAGACCATGTTGCGTCCCGGATCGTGGCTTCCCGCACGCTTCGCGGTTTCCTTCTCGTCTGCGCGCGTGATGACGACCCACGCGAGGGCGGTCAGCACGAGTGCAGAAGCATCCCATGCCATGATGGTGCGCACATGCCATTCGATTCCACGTGGGGCCAGCGCGGCGACGAGAGCTCCGACAATCATCGCCGCGACAAGTCGAACAACAGCACGTCGGGGGTCGTGGAACGCGTAGTGCGACGGCTTTCGCAAGACGTTGTCGTGGTCAGGCATGGCCCCGATGGTAAACCTCTTTGTCGAACGCGCCTCTCGTTCTCAGCAACGGGTAGTCTCGCGACAAGGAAGTCTGTCCCATGACCCATCGCCTCGATGCGCACGATCTCAAGACGCTCAGCGAGCGGACGATCGCTCACTACGATGCCTCGGCCGACGCCTTCTGGGAGGGCACACGACACCATGACGTGTCGCAAAATTACGCTGCGTTGCTCGGCGCGATTGAGGGGCCGCCGCCGTTTTCAATCCTGGATTTCGGTTGTGGTCCTGGTCGCGACGTGGCGTACTTTCGCTCGCTTGGTCACGAAGCCGTTGGGCTCGACGGTTCGACGCGATTCGTCGCGATGGCCAGCGCGGCGACGGGTTGTGAGGTGCTCCACCAGCAATTTCTCGAGCTGTCGCTGCCGCCGGCGCGCTTCGATGGTGTATTCGCCAATGCGTCACTCTTTCACGTACCGACGCAAGAGCTCGGCCGCGTCCTTGGTGCGCTTCGAACAACACTTGTAACTCGTGGTGTCCTCTTTTGCTCAAATCCGCGAGGGCAAGACACCGAAGGATTCTCGGGTGCGAGGTATGGCGCCTTTCACACCTACGAGACATGGCGTGAGCACGTGACCGCCGCGGGTTTCGATGAGATCGCGCATTACTACAGGCCCGAGGGCCTGAAGCGAGAAGAGCAGCCCTGGCTAGCAACCGTGTGGCGAAGAAATGCCGGAGACGCGTCGAGTAAACGGTAAGTCGCTTGACCCGAGCGCCGGTCCTGGCGTCATATCGCGCACATGAAACGCGTTACGAAAATCGCACTCGTTGCTTCCTCGATCGTCATTGCCGCTTGCTCCTCGTCAACCGCAACGAGCGATGGCGGAACAAAAGAAGCGGGTGCCGGCGATGGGAGCGTCGGTGACGCGGGCGCATACGTCGACTTACGCATCGATACGTTCAACCTTGGGCTCGCCGGCTCGTTCGTGCCGAATGAAGTGGCGAGGAGGCCCGCGAGCATTGCAGCCCTGGGCAATGCGGAGACCGACGTGCTTTGCATTCAAGAGGCGTGGTCCAAGAGTGACAAAGAGGCGATTATTGCTGCGGCGAAGGTCAACTTTCCTTACGAAGCGCATTTTGAAACCGATCTCGATACGGCGGTTACCGACAACAAGGACATCAACGGTGCGGCGCCGCCGGCGTACACGACGGCTCCTTGTGTGAGTGACCAAGCTGACGCGTTGGGTGTCGGTCTTGATTGCCTCAAGGACAGCTGCTCGACCGTTCCCGGCTCTCTCGATGGAATGGCTACGAGTACGGAGTGCGCAAAGGCCAAGTGCGCGGGCAGCGCAGTGAAGCTGCTTTTCGCCGCGGACAAGCGTTGCTACGGCTGCTTCGCCGCGACGTTGCCCACGTCCACGTTCAACGAGATCAAGTCCGAATGCACGACGAACGTGCACGGCGGGCTTGCGTACAAAGGGCAAAACGGCGTCCTGCTTTTGTCGCGCTTTCCGCTCTCAAAGCCTATGCAGGTCGTTCTACCGGGCACGTGGACCCGCCGCACGGTTACCAAGGCGACGGCAACGCTCGCAAATAGCGCAGAAGTTGATCTCTATTGCACGCACCTCTCGCCGTACTTTTCGGACACGACCTTTTACCCCTACACGGGCCAATATGGGGCCGGAGACGCGAACGGCTGGATCGCGGAGCAAACGCTCCAAGCGAAACAAATCGTTGCTTGGGTTTCGGCGCAGACCGGCACAAAGCGAGCGATCCTCATGGGCGATCTCAACGCAACGCCCGAGGACAAGGCGCACGGCATCGGCGACCCAGGAGACGCGGGTACGTTGCTGCCTGCCTATGGTGCAAAGACGCTCGCCGCCCTCGCGTCGTTTCAAGAAGCGGTAGCGACGGGCTACACGCCAGTTTGCACGTTTTGCGTCGCCAACCAGAACACCGATGGCGACCAAAATTCGTGGATCGACCACATCTTCCTATCGGGCTTTTCTGCGGGCTCGACCGTAACCACAGCCCGCACGTTTGACACAGACGTGGTCGACGGCCTGCGACGCGCCGACGACGGCAAGCACACGGTGCCGGGAAAGGTGCCTTTGTCTGATCACTATGGCATCCGCGCGACGGTGCGGGTCACGCCGTAGACGCTGGTTCACAAAGCGGGCTCGACCATTTCAGTTGATCGCCAACGGCTCCTGGCTTGACCGCGTCTCTGGCTTCGGGCGAGAGGCTTGCCTCTCAAGGGCAGCTTGAACAAATCGCGCAAAGAGCGGATGCGGCTCGGCGGGGCGACTCTTCAATTCAGGATGAAACTGGCAGCCCGCGAAATGCGGATGGTCGCGGAGCTCGATCATTTCGACGAGGCGCTTATCAGGCGAGGTGCCGGAGAGCACAAGTCCAGCGGCGACCAACTGATCACGATACTCGTTGTTGAATTCGTAACGATGGCGGTGACGTTCTGAAATGTCGCCGGAGCCTTCTTTTACGCCGTAGATGCTGGCAGCAAGCGTGCCGGGCTCGAGCGTGCACGGATACGCACCAAGTCGCATGGTCGCGCCCTTGTTGCGAACGCCACGTTGCTCCGGCATCAGGTCGATGACCAAATGAGGCGCGTCTTGATCGAATTCACTCGAATTGGCACTTTCGAGGCCGGCAACGTGCCGTGCGTACTCGACGACCGCGAGCTGCATGCCGAGGCAGATGCCGAAAAACGGAACGCGCTGGGTGCGGGCGTATTGGATCGCCATGATCTTGCCCTCGGTTCCACGATCACCGAAGCCGCCGGGAACGAGAATGGCGTCGACGTGGGAGAGATGCTTCTCTGGACCGTCGAGTTCGATCTGCTCGGAGTCGATGTACTCAAGATCGACTTTGCAATCGTTCGCGAGTCCGCCGTGCACGAGCGCTTCGTGGAGCGATTTGTACGCGTCCTTTAGATGAACGTACTTGCCGACGATGCCGATTTTTACGGTACCCCGCGTTGGTTTGCTAAAGCGTTCGACGATGCGTCTCCAGGTCGCGAGCTCCGGCCCGCGCGTCCACATGTTGAGTCGGTCGGCGATGAGATCGTCGATGCCTTCGGCGTGAAGTGACAAAGGCACTTCGTAAATGCAGTTGACGTCCGGCGCTGCGATGACCGCTTGCACAGGCACGTTCGAGAAAAGTGCGATCTTCTCTTTGAGCGCGCGTGGGAGCGGCATTTGGCAGCGGCAAATCAGGATGTCGGGTTGGATGCCGATCTCGCGCATCTCTTTGACAGCGTGCTGCGTGGGCTTTGTCTTGAGCTCGCCGGCAGAGGCGATGTAGGGAACGAGCGTCACGTGCAAGCTCAGGGCGTTCTGTGGTCCGGCCTCGAGCTTGAGTTGACGAATCGCTTCGAGGAACGGTAGCGACTCAATGTCGCCTGCGGTTCCGCCAACTTCGATGATAGCAATGTCGACGCCTTCACAAGCGTCGCGCACTCGCTGCTTAATTTCGTCGGTGATGTGCGGAATCACTTGAACGGTCGCTCCGAGATACTCGCCGCGCCGCTCCTTCGAGATGACCGCTTCGTAAACGCGACCCGTGGTCAGGTTGTTTTGACGGGACGTGCGCAGGGTCGTGAAGCGCTCGTAATGGCCGAGATCGAGGTCGGTTTCGGCGCCATCGTCGGTCACAAAAACTTCGCCGTGCTGGTAGGGGCTCATCGTCCCTGGGTCGACGTTGATGTAGGGATCGAGCTTCATGTGCGTGACCCGTAGGCCGCGTGCTTCAAGCAGCGCACCGATTGACGCGCTTGCGAGCCCCTTTCCGATGGAGGACACGACTCCACCTGTGACGAAGAGGTATTTCGTGGGCTTGCGGCTCAGCGGGGCTCCGTCGCGCGACATGGTCGGGGAGTACCACAGCGCGACCGCCGGAGCGATAGGGCCGAGACGCTCGCGTTGCCTTTTGCCTCGGGAAAAAGCGGAAATGTCGGCGCATGGCGTACCATCTCGCCAGCCCACTTCTTGCGTGGCATCCTCACGCGCATGAGCCTCGGCATTCTCGGCTACGATTCGATGCACTTTGTCGTCGAAAACCTTGAACGATCGCATGCATTTTACACGCAAAAACTCGACTTCAAAGAGGTCGCTCGCGCTTCCCAATCGCTGGTAGCAAGAAGCGGTCAGCAGTCGCTCGTCTTTGGCGCCGGCGGTGTGCGCGTGGTCGTTTCATCGCCATTGACGCAGCAATCAAAGGCGGCGCGCTTCCTCCGCCGTCATCCGGCCGGGGTCATGAGCCTGAGCTTTCTGGTCGAAGATCTCGACAAGACGATCTCCGTGCTCGAGCCCAGAGGAGGCACGCTGCTCGCGGAACCTTTGCTCGAGCGCGACGAAAATGGCGGCAGCTACCGCAGCGTTGAGATCGCGACGCCTCTCGGCGACGTTGCGTTCCGCTTTGTCGAGCGGCGCAACTATCGAAAATTCGCACCCTCTTTCGAGGACGTCGGTGACGGCCACAGCGCGCGCCCCGACAACAAATTCGGCATCGCAACGATCGATCACGCAACGTCGAATGGTTTGACGATGCAGCCCATCATCGCGTGGTACCGCGACGTACTTGGCTTCGAACCTTTTTGGGAAATTAGCTTTCACACCGAAGACGTCGCCAAGCAACGTGCGTCGGGTTCTGGGCTCCGTTCAATCGTGATGTGGGACCCCAAGAGTGGAGTGAAGTTTGCGACCAACGAACCGATGCGCCCGCATTTTCGCGATTCGCAAATATGGAAGTTCGTTGACGATAATGCCGGCTCGGGCGTGCAGCACGTCGCGTTCGCGGTGGGTGACATTATCGCCACTGTCCAAGAGCTGCGGCGGCGCGGCGTTGATTTCATGCGCACGCCAAAGTCTTACTTCGAGGACCTGCCGGCTCGACTCGAGCAACTGGGGATTCGCAACGTTGCACAAGAAATCTCGGTGCTCGAGCGCGAGGAAATTCTCCTCGACGGAGCACACGACAAATACATGCTCCAGATTTTCATGCGCGAGGCCTCGGTGCTCTACGACGATTCGCGCGCCGGTCCGTTCTTCTACGAAGTCATCCAGCGTGCAGGCGATGAAGGCTTCGGCTACGGCAATTTTCGCGCACTCTTTGAGAGCATCGAGCGAGCGCAAAAGACCGCGACATCGTAAAGATACTTACCTGTCGCCGGGAACGCGCGATGGCAGCGAACGTACGTCAGCGCCATCAAGTACGACTTTCACTTTGGCGTAGGTGACGGGTTTGCCGCACGCGGTCGCGCTCGCGGTGCCATCTGCGATGAGCGCGAGCGTTCCGAATGTGGTCGTGTGGTAGCCGTCGTCCGTTGGTACCGAAGGGTCGGCTCCGAACGTGTCGTTGTAAAACATGCCCGCACCGTCGGGCTGCACGAACCAATAGGCGTTGTGGCTGAAGCTATCGTTGCCCGCGAATGCAAATGCGAAGCGCTGTGCGTTGCCGCGCGCCAGCAAGACCGAGGCGACAGCGCTATCGTTTGCCGCGATGCACTCATCGAAGGTCGCTGGCCAGTTGGCGTAGGCTGGAAAGGACGCAGGGTCGGCGTCGGGCGCCTTCTGGCAGGTGCAGTTACGAATGATCGCGATGGGGTCCTTCGTGCCCGTAATGCGCTCTTTCAAATCGTTCAGGGCCGCGTCGCTTGACATCACGCAGCCTGCCGAAAGGAGGAAGAAGTAGCGCTTCACCGGCCCCCGCGTAGCTTGGCGCTCGCTGGATGTCACCCTTGCGCTCCGAATGACCCTCGCGCGCTGGATGACACGAGGCGCTTGATCGTTGTACGACCGGTCCATGATCGATCGCCAGTGCGCAGGTCTTTTACCCGACAAACCGCACACCGCGCTACGCGATGCTTCAGGTGGGTTGCTTTACGAGGAGATGTTCACGCGTGCCGGTTTCGCCGGTTCGTTTAGCTACTTCTATCATCGCTTTCCGATCACACCGCATCGTGAGGTCGAGCTTTCGAGCCGCGGATTTGCGCAGCCCATTGCTGCGGACGATGATGGGCTTCCACTGAAGAGAAGGCTCTATGTCAGCACTCGACTGCCTGCGTCGGGAACTGTGTTCGATTCCCGCGTGCCGATTCTCTTCAACCGCGACGTTACCGTGTACGTATCGCGGCCAAATGTAACTGATAGTGCGTATTTTTCGAACGGTGACGGTGACGAGCTGTGGTTCGTCTCTGAGGGCAGCGGTCGGCTTGAGTCGAGTTGTGGCTTTCTCGACGTCAAGGCGGGCGACTACGTGGTGGTTCCGAGGTCGCTCATTCACCGTTGGCACGTGCACGAAGCGATGTCGTTGATGCTCTTTGAAGTGCACGATGAGGTGTTCGTTCCCGGGGCGTTTCGCAATTCGGTTGGACAGCTTCGAATGGACGCGCCATACACGCACCGCGACTTCGTCCGTCCGGTTGGTCCCATTGCGACGCTCGACCAAGTGCAAGCGGGGCCTTCTGAGCTCTTCGTGAAAAAGCGCGGCAAGTTCACGAGGTACGTGGCCGCGAATCCACTGATGGACGTCGTGGGTTGGGATGGCTTTGCGTATCCCTTTGCACTCGCGATCGAGAAGTACCAACCGAAGGTGGGGCTGGTTCACTTGCCGCCAACGATTCACGCAACGTTCGAGTCCAAGGGCGCGCTCTTTTGTTCATTTGTGCCTCGGCTTGTCGATTTTCATCCGCAAGCGATTCCGTGTCCCTACCCACACTCGAGTGTTGATTGCGACGAGGTCATTCTCTATCTGCGAGGCAACTTCACGAGCCGCAGAGGGGTTGGGCCGGGAGCTATCTCGTTACACCCGGCCGGAGTCGCCCACGGTCCACACCCGGGCGCATACGAAGCAAGTATTGGCGCGACGCGTACCGACGAGTTGGCCGTGATGATGGATACGCGAGAACCACTCATGCCCACTCGCCAAGCCGCGGCCCTTGAAGACGCTGCGTATCATGGCTCGTGGGTGTAGACGTGGTGCCGCCCCTTAACACGGATGCGCCTGCCGTCGTTCTGTCGCTCTTCGATACGGGACTCGGTGCGGTTCGCGAACTTCATCGACTTGGCGTGCGCGTGTACGGCATTTCCGTGACGCAGAGCGAAACGGGGAGGGCTACGCGTGAATGCACGGTTATCGACACGGTCGATCCCGACGCGAATCCTGAGCCGCTCTGCGCGATACTCAATGATCTTTACGATCGCGAAAAGCGACCCATGGTGCTCTTCTCGGGCGGTGACAAGTTTACAGCCTTCATTTCACAGCACGCAAAAGAGCTTGCAGGAAAGTTCGTCTTCACGCTGCCTAACGTAGCGGTGTGCCAAGCATTCGCAGACAAAGAACGTCAACTTGAACTGGTGCGTTCTCTCGGAGTCAATGTCCCAAGAACCGTCGGATTTACGAGAGAAGGTCGCTATGCGCGCGACGCACTGCGCGAGATTCGCGTACCTGCGATCGTCAAGGCGCTGAACACGCCGGCGTGGTTTGAGCACTATTCGGCGAAGGGATTTCACGTCACAAATCGCGAGGAGCTCGATCGCATTCTCGACGACGTGAAAGCCAAGGGCGTCGACGCGCTCGTGCAAGAGCTGATCCCAGGAAGCCTCGACGACATGGTCGAGGTGAGTGGTTTCGTCGACAAATCCGGGGTGATTCGGGCTCAAATCGTAACCGTCAAGAAGCGGAGCTATCCACGCGTATTGGGCGTGGGCGCAAGTCTGGAGACGACGCGCAACGAAGCCGCAGAGCGCATCGCGAAGCGGATCATCGACGGAGCTCCTATTCGCGGATTTTTCAACATGGAGCTAAAAAAGCACAGCGAAACTGGCGAGTACGAGTACATCGAGACCAACATCCGGCTCTGGCAGCAGATCGTATTGTGTCAGCAGGCAGGCTTGCCGATCATCGAGCTCGGGTATCGAGACGCTACGAACCAGGCGCTACCTGAACCAAAGTTCGGGAGTGAAGGTAAGCGTTGGATAGATCCGGTTCTTGACTATTATTCGATGGTCAAGAATCCTGACGCAAAGCTGAGCGACTTTCCGACCTGGGTGCGGGAGTTTCTCACCGCCGACGCGATGACCGTTTTCTCGCTTCGCGATCCAATGCCTGGCGTCCGCAAACTCAAATACGGGCGCGAGCTTCTTGGCCTCGCCTCGCAGACTGTCAGGTTTTTGGGGCGAACCGTGCGAAGGTCGCGATAGTGCTTCGAGAACACGACGAAGGCTTCTGTAAGGCTCGGCGCGCTGATACGTTGCATCCCCATGAGCAACCAAGTTGATGAGCACGAGAGCATTGAAGTGCAGCAGCCACGAGGGGTAAAGGCCGCGGTGGCGGCGCTTGCACTGCTCGTGCTCACCTCTGGAGCGGCACTCTTTGCGCTTCAGGCATGCGCCGAGAACACTCCGCCCGCAACACCGCCCACGACGCCGGAGCCATCGGCCGTGCCGCCCGCATCCTCGACTCCGCCACCGATTCCGCCACCACAAACGCCGCATCCCGTCACCTAAGGTGAGCGCGTCGGTCGTTTCTGCGCCTCGCGCGTTAGTACCCGCGGCACGCGAGCGCGCGACAGGGTGGCTTCGCAACCCGGCGTTCGACCTCACGTTTGTCTTCGGCGTGCTTGCGCTCGCGTTCGTTGTTGGGGGCGCCGCGTTGCTCGTGCCGCCGCTGTTTGGCTGGATTGTCTACGCCGACTTTTGGCTCCTCGCGTATCCGCACGTTGTGTCCACGTTCACGCGGGTTGCGTTCGATCGCGAGAGTGCGAGGCGGCATTGGTTCTTGCTCCTGGGCCTGCCTCCTATCGTGTTCTTGGCGACGGCCAGCGCCACGTGGCTGGG
Source organism: Myxococcales bacterium (assembly GCA_023248735.1). GTDB lineage: Bacteria > Myxococcota_A > Polyangia > Polyangiales > Polyangiaceae > JAHFDX01. The sequence continues at coordinate 4,022 of JAHFDY010000034.1, read as the reverse complement.
CGGGGTAATCGCTCTTAATACGATCTATTTTTACGGGCAGACCTATCACTACACCCGTCAGAGTTACGGCATCGCGCGCGCGTACCGCCGTGCGGGCGGAGCCTCCGCTTTCGGACGCGATCGGCTCACTGACGTGGTTGTGTTCGCATTCCCAATTTGGGGACTGCTTCACCGAGCCCATCAACAGCAGCCAAAGTTCTACGCGTCACCGATTTGGAATCCACCGGTCCCGCAATGGCTCGTTCTCCTCGCAGGCGGCATTGCCATGCTCTCTCTGTCCCTTTGGACCGCGCGCACGTTGCGAGCGATCTTCAGGGGCGCGGCGCCTGCGTATGCGCTTTTCGTGCTCTCGCACGTGGCGGTGACCGTGGTGAGCTACGTCGCCATCGCCGAGATCACGTACGGCTGGCTCGTCATCAACCTGTGGCACAACGCGCAGTACCTTCTCTTTGTGTGGGCCCACAACGCGCGTCAGTTTCGAGCGGGCGTTGACGACTCGCAGCCGCTCCTATCGCGCATGAGCCAGCCTGATCGGGTGGGAATGTACGCGGCGGTGTGCCTCGGACTCTCGGCGACGGTCTACATGACGCTCGGCCAAGCAACGTCGTTGCTGTCGAACAAGGTTCTTCCGCTCGTCTTGATTTGTCACCAGACGGTGAACTTTCACCACTATTTGGTCGACGCTGTGATTTGGCGTACGCCGCGGGCGCGTTGACGGGTCGTGTGCTACGAGCCACCATCAACCATGCTCATCGCACGTGCTTCGATCGCTGCGGCGCTGATGCTCTCGCTCGCGAGTTGCGAAGTGCATGTGAACAGCGACGTCGAGGCGACCAGCAGGCGCATTCGCTTCACGGTGCACGGACCGGACGGTTCATCGCGCCAGGCTGAGAAGTTCTACAACACCGGTCTCAACCCATCCGGCCCTGCGTCGCGGGCCTACGACGCCGCGCAGATGGGCCAAAGCGGACGTGCGTTGCAGATCATGGAGTCAGAGGTTTTCGCCAATCCGGGTCACGCTTGGAGTCACTATGACCTCGGCATTCTGTACGAAGTCGCGGGCCGGTGGGCTGACGCTCACCGCGAAGCCCGTGAGGCGTGCCGGCTCGATAGACCCCGTGGTGGCAGGTGCAACGGTCGCTTCCGGCGGGAGATTCACTTCACGGAGACCTTCCTGCCGCGGTAGCTTGTGCGTGTCGTGACGAAATCGCTCTCGTTCAACTTCGATGCGCCCCCCGAGGCGCCGCCTCCACCGACAAGACGCGTGTGGACCGTTGCCGAGGTTGCAGCCGCAGTGAAGCGCGCGAGCGAGGGCCTCGGCACCCTCACCATCGAGGGCGAAGCAACGTCGGTAAAAGTGCATTCGTCAGGTCATATTTACTTCGCCCTAACCGACGCGGGCGCATCGATGACCGCCGTTCTCTATCGGGCAAGCGTCACGCCAGCCGCGCGCCAGTTACTCGAAGAAGGCGCACGGGTTCGGGTCATCGCCAAGCCCACCGTCTGGGAGGTGCGCGGACAGCTGCAACTCGCCGTGACGCGCGTAGAAGCCGCCGGCAAGGGCGCGCTTCTCGAGGCGCTTCTGCTCCTCAAGGAAAAGTTGCTTGCTGAGGGTATGTTTGACGTTGCGAAGAAGAGGAAGATACCGGCCAGCGCGCGCGTGGTCGGCGTAGTAACGAGCGCGACTGGCGCGGTGATTCATGACATCGCGAAGGTCGCGTTTGCAAGAGGTGGCGCGCGTATCTTGCTCGCTCCGGCGCTCGTGCAGGGGGCTCGGGCCGCTTCGGACATTGTCAAGGCGCTGGACTTACTTCAGAAAGTAAATGAAGTTGATGTTATCATCGTAGGGCGTGGTGGTGGATCGGCCGAGGACTTCGCCGCATTCAACGACGAGATGGTTGTTCGCGCTGTGGCTTTGTGCCGCGTTCCTGTGGTGAGCGCGGTGGGTCACCAGGTCGATTTTTCGCTGGTTGATCTCGCGGCCGATGCACGAGCGGCGACACCTTCGCAAGCTGCCGAGATGTGCGTTGCCGACAAGCGGTCACAAGAGGTGCTCCTTTTCCAGGTCCAACGCAGGCTCGTTTATTCGATGCGATCGACTCTGACGATGCGAAGTGCCGCACGCAAAGAGGTCGTCGCTCGTTTGCCCGACAGAGGCCTGGCATTTGCGGCGGAGGAGGATGCGCTCTCCGATAGGCGTGAACGGCTTGAGCGTGTGGTCAAGAAACTTGTCGAATCGCATCGCGTTCGCGCGGCTTCATTGCGTGAGCGAGCGCTTGGTTGTGATCCGCGAGCGATCGTTGGCAAGAGACGAGCGGAGGTCATCGTGCTTCAGAGCCGTCTAGCCGATAATCTGAAGACCACCATGTTCACGCGAACGCGGACATTGCATACCGCCATCGCTCGTCTGGACGCGATGAGTCCACTCAAAGTGCTTGGTCGCGGTTACGCGATCGCGCTCGACTCGCACGGTTGCGCAATACGAAGCACCGAGAGTCTCGCCGAAGGCGACGCGATTTCCGTGCGCGTTGAGCACGGCGCGTTTGCCGCGACCGTTTCGTCAGCGGGGCGCTCTTGAGTCAAAGGCAATTGCGATTCGCCGTCATTGGAGATCCCGTCGCGCATTCGAAGAGCCCATTAATGCACACGGCGGCGTTTCGTGCGCTCGGGCTTTCGCACTCATACGCAGCGGTACACGTGCCTGCGGAAGACCTGTTTTCGGTCGTCGAGCAGTTGCGCGCGGGCGCCTTTGACGGCCTCAACGTGACGGTGCCCCACAAGCAACGCGTCCTCAATTTTGTAAATGACGTTGACGAAAGTGCAGCGCTCGTGGGTGCGGCAAATACCCTTGTCCGCGCCGCAGACGGTCGCGTCACCGCGCACAACACAGACGCGCTAGCGTTGGCGACGGAACTTCGCGCGCTTGGCTGCGCTGCGGGTGACAAGACGAGCGCCCTTGTTGTCGGCGCAGGAGGGGCTGCGCGATCAGCGATTGTGGCGCTCGCGGCCTTTCTCGGATTCGCGCGGGTTGTGGTCCGCGCGCGCGCGTTTTCCGATGCCGAGGTGGCGGGTGCCTTTCGCCTCGACGTGACGCGACGCCTCGCTGCTGCCGGTGCTGAAACCGTGATCGATACGCAGACGCTTGAACTTCGCCCGGAGCGTTTTTGTGCCGTGGTGCAATGCACGAGCGCCGGTATGGTTGGTAAAGATTCTGGACGAAGTGTCGCGAGCGCCGTCGCGTGGGATCAACTCGCAGCCGATGCGGTGGCATTCGACGTGATCTACGCGCCGGCTGAAACGGAATTCCTTCGTGCGGCGAAGAGCATGTCGCTCCGATGTGCGAATGGCCTTGGGATGTTGGTCGAACAGGGTGCGGTCGCCTTTCAACTGTGGCTCGGCGTGCGAGCACCACGCGAGGTGATGCGCGCCGCCGTTACGTGATTATTGTGCGGCGGCTTCCGCTGTGACGAGGCCCTCTTGGTGGCGCATTTTGAACTGCGTGGGCGAACAGTGCTCCCAGCGTTGGAACGCGCGATAGAATGAGTTTGCACTCGCATAGCCGAGTTCGATTGCAAGGCGTCGCATGTTCCTCGCGCCCGCGCGAAGTTGGGTCAAAGCGTGCTTGTGGCGCATGCGATCGATGATCGCCTCGGCGCTGGTGCCTTCTTCGGCGAGGCGGCGTTGCAACGTACGGGTGCTAAGCGCCAGACTTTTCGCCAAGCCCCGGAGCGTCGGATTTTGCGCAAGGAGCCCTCGAGCAAGCGCCGCCTCTGATCGCGACAAGACGCTCGATCCGTCCGAGAGTGCATGCGTCGCCTCGTCGACCATGCGGGCCACGATGGTGCGAAGCTTGCGGTCTGGGTTTGCGATTGGTTGAGCCGCGAGCTCCTTTGAGAAGGTGATTTCATCAACGGGCGCGCCGAGTACGATCTGACATTGAAAAAATGCCTCAAGCGCCGGCTTGAGCGCTGGGTCGGTGTCGCGCAGCTTGATGATGGTCGGCGTGCTTTGCTCGCTGCAAA
>JAHFDY010000202.1 GCA_023248735.1 Myxococcales bacterium | reverse complement strand
AGCAACCGCATAGTTCCAAGTCGGTACATGACCTTGCTGTGTCACGTACGCGGTTGGCGACACATAGGCATCGGGTCCGTGGACGACGGCGGTTGCGCGTGCGCCGACACGGATCGCGCTGGCAAGCGGGTTGCTCCTCGCAACGTGTCCGAGCAGCGCCTTGCGGTCTCTTCGTGCGACCAAAGGAACGTGCGCGATGTGCGGGTCGGCACTGCCGTGAAGGACCAACGTTGCGAGTGGATGATCGCGCAAGAGGTCGAACATGTGCTCGGCTTTGCCGAGAAAGACGTCGGGGATGTACATTTGATTTACAATCTGACCGTGTACCCGGAGTTCACCATCGCGTCTTTAGGGTTGCGGTGGCCCGTAGCGTTTCTTGCATGCGGCACCTCTGCCAACGTGAACGACGCCGGATCCAAATCGTCAACCAGCTTGTCGATACCGTTCGTTGCGTTGGGAGCTGGGTAATGAAACGGTGGCAAGCAATCGTACTCAGTCGGCAGCGACGTAGGTCGTGCCGCAACTTGCGTAGTTATCGGACAGTGTGAACGTCATCGGCGATGCCGACGTGTTGAGCGTGAGCGTGACATCCGTCCAAGTGAGCGCCCCGCGCGCGTGCGTGGAATCGAAGAGAATGCCCGAGTACGTTTCGGTGCTAGCGTCGCTGGCCGTCGCGTCCTTCAAGTAGAACTCGAAGTCTGCGGGGTTGATGCCTTTCAAGTAGTCAGCATTGGTCAACTTCGTGTTGATACCAACGACTTGGTAGGTGCCATTCACCGTCGTATCAATCGCGTCGGCGATCGTGAGCCCTGGCCCAACGCGCGAAAAAAAGATCTTCTGATCGTCGCAACTGTCAGTCGCGGCAGTCGGGACCCAGTTGTGCCCGGCGAGTTTGAAGGACGACGTACCCAAGTCTTTGGTGACAGCCGCATGCCCGGTGAAGGTCGTCTTTCCCGCGACAACGCAGCCAGCGGTGTCGCTCAAGCCATCGTCCGCAGTGAGCTCTGTCGACGTCACCGTAACGGTCACCGCATTCCAAGCTGCACGGGCACCGTAGCGCCACAGATCGTAGCCCTCATAGACGACCTTGCCGGTTCCCGCGCCCGACTTGTACTTGAGGTACTCGACGGGCTCGCCTTGGTAGAATTCACCATCCGCTTGTGTGGTGCTCCGGCTTTTGAGGTAACCAATATAGTCCCACGGACCACCACTCGTTCCACCCGGTACGGTCGCAGTGCCGCATGAACTGCAGCTTTCGCCGTCGGGCATCGAGAGCGTCGCATCGAGTGCGTAGTAGCTGATCTTCGTGCCTGCGCACTCAGGCTTCGACGAGGTGGTTGTCCACGTCGTATCCCAAGTTCCGAGAACGGCTGACTTGCTCAACACCGAGATTGGACCCGGCAAAGGAGAAGGACTTGGCGTATGCCCTCCCCCGAGTGCCGCGCTTTCATCCGATACGCTCTCATTCGGAGAACCGCTGCATCCCGTCGTCGAAGCAAGCCCAAGACCGACGACCAACAGACACTCAAACGCAGTACTTATCTTCATGACTGAACCTCCCGCATTGACGCGAACAACCGAACTTGATTCGGGGATGTGCCCCACCATGAGAGGTCGCGAGTGTGGGTTTGATTACATCTGCGAGAATTTGATGCGTGGGTTCTACAGAAACGCAATTCGACGACCCAACGTGTAATGAACGCGCCCTCCGGCACCTCTGTGCTCCGAGGTGTCCGTTCATGAGAAGTCATTCGTTCTTGCTACTGGGTCTCTTGGTGGGATGCGGAAGCGTCGGTGTTGAAGCAGCAGACGACTCGCACGCGGCGTCGACAGCGAAATTGACGGCCGGGGCCGAAGGTCTCGGAGCGAGGAAGTATCCTCTGGTTATCGGCGCGTATGAGAACGACATCGCCCACCTTAGCTCAGCTGGAACTGCGGGCGCCTGCTTGGTCAGCACCTACAGCGATGGGCTAGGAAGCTCGACGGTCGTATCCGGGCACGCCCCGCCCGTCTGTCGCGCATCGGTTGATCCCGCGTATTTCTTGGGCAGCTTTGGTTTCCATCCAGCGATGGAAACGACGGGTGTGCAGAAAACGATCGAAGGAGGTCGCTACGCGTATGCGACCGAAGCGAGCCGATTCTATGCCGACCCGGGGTACTTTTGGCCAGGCCACTTTATCTACAAGCCCGGCTCGGCCATCACAGGCGGCGGCACCTCCGCGGCGACCGCAACGGGATCCGTTGAGACTTCGACAACATTCTTTACGGTTTCAGAGAGCGACCGTTTTGTCGCCGGTGAGCGCGCTTTGATCCACTACTCAGACGACTGGGATACTGTCGAATGGGTCGACATTGTCGAAGCGACTCCTCATGGGACCGTGATCCAGGTTGCGCGAAGCGCTGCGGGACCAACCGCCGCCGCCGATTGGCCTGCAGTGTCGGGTCGAGAAATCCGCATCGCATCGCTTCACAACACCGATACTGCAGATGGCAAGGACGAGAAGCCAATTTACAACTTTGCGCTGACGAGTCCCACGCGCACCAATAGCGTCGGCTGGCCAGAGCGCAGCTGGGATGCGTGGGCACGTTTTGCATACGACATCGAAATCCGGAGCCGCAACGGAAACGACACTACGGTCATGGACGCCATCTTTGGGTGCGACGTGAACGACGGACCCGCCGCCGCCGCTTGCAACCCGACCACCACAGCCTACGCACCGAGCGCGCTCACATTTGACAACGGCTACTGGACGCCGCCGATGGCGCCGGAGTGCAACGAGGGCACGATCAGCACGACACGATCGCCCGACGTCGACAACGACAACGTGGCGGATTGTGGCTACATCGGTGGATTTCCGTCATGGGGTCGAGGTGGCCTTCTTGCGGGACAAGCGCTCACCGCCCTGCTTCGCACGAAGGGCTTGAGCACACGCGTGCTCATCGATTCGTCGAGTCCTCACGAGGGTTTCCGCGGCTTCGGCGTCATCAGCGGCGTCGAGATGGAGAACTTTCCCGCGATGGGCTCGACGGACAAGAATTACTACCAAGCCCTCAGCCAAGGCTTGAACCATCTGCAGCAATGGGCAATGCTCGCGAACGATCCGCTTAGTTACGCATACACCAAAAATCCGACCGCTGCGGGCGGCGGCTGCTCGGAAAGCGACGACCCAGCGATTCCAGTTGTGACGTCCACGCGCAACGAGATCTTCCGCACCGGATTCGCCGCTTCGTTGCTCGTCGGCATGCCTCACGCCTACGCCCGCGGAAGCGGTTGCTGGGCGCTACCCGAGTTTGATGAGTACAACGGCGGCACGACGGCAGACAACTGGCGCTGGCTCGGCGGTGCGACGAGCGACGCTGTTCGCGACACGACCTTCCGCGGTCCTATCATCCTTCCCGGTGGTGGCAGGAGAGATGATCTCTTGCGCGTTGGGGCAAGATACTACGCTTACGACGTCCTGACAGGACTCTGGAGTACGCTGACCGCTGCAACACTGTCGGTGACTGTTCCCGCGGCCGTCACGGGTTCGTCGCTCTTGAATGACTATCGACTTGCAACACGACCCGCGACCGCGGTTTCTGGCCGAACACTCACGCTTGAATTCGACGCGACCGCGACGCCCAGCGCCACCGATCCTTTGACGGCTTTTACGACAGAGACGCCAGGCCGCGTGATCGACGTCCACCTCGGAAGCACGACCCATCCGCAAACCCTCGTGGTTCCGGAAACGGGCGCGACGCATCACTATGTGCTGTCGTTCTCGGCGACGCCCAAAGGTGCAACCGGTGCCTATGATCCGACGCGGATGGTGACGCTCACGGGGAGTAGTGGCGACGACTACATCAGTTGGAATACCGGCGCGAATCCAGGGACGCTGACGATCACCAATCCGCACCTCTACGCGAGCGGAAGTGGGGACCGCTGGGTACGCACATTCGAAAATGGTGCCGTCATTCTGAACAACGCGGGCAGCGCCTGGACCGTTGATCTTGACGTGACCGCACCGGCCTCCCCACCTACAGGCCGCAACTACGCCCGCCTTCTAGGCGCACTAGCAGACAGATCGGTGAACAACGGCCTCTGTGGCGACGGTGGAACCTTCGGGGGCCGCACGAAGTTTACGGTGCCCGCACACGACGCGTTGCTGGTGCGTACGGTGCAAACCTGTACGACGAAGCTGCCCTAAGTCGGCCCAGCGAGATAGGAAGGAAAGCGGACCATCAATCCGCTTTCCTTCATTTGCGTTTCGCGATTCTCATCCACCGCACAAGTTCACGTCGCCCATCACGTTCGAATCGTGCGATCGCAGAATCGAAGTCATCAGCATGCCGGTTTTGACTCAACTTCAGCTTCACGTCGATCGCCTCGATCACAAACTCGAAGCACGTAATGTGTGAGGTTAGTTCACCGATGCGCGCGTCAGTCCAGTCGGGACGATAGCCATCGTCGTCTTCGAAGACCGCGACGAGTTCGTCGAGGACGCTGATGGCGTCCTCCAAAACACGCAACGTTCCAACGACGTGAGCAACCGCATAGTTCCAAGTCGGTACATGACCTTGCTGTGTCACGTACGCGGTTGGTGACACATAGGCACCGGGTCCGTGGACGACGGCGGTGGCGCGTGCGCCGACACGGATCGCGCTGACAAGCGGGTTGCTCCTCGCAACATGTCCGAACAGCGCTTTATGGTCTCTTCGTGAAACCAAGGGAACGTGGGCAATGTGCGGATCGGCAGCGTCGTGAAGGACCAACGTTGCGAGTGGATGATCGCGCAAAAGGTCGAACATGCGCTCGGCTTTGCCGAGAAAGACGTCGGGGATGTACATTTGATTTACAATCTGACCGTGTACCCGGAGTTCACCATCGCGTCTTTAGGGTCGTCTCTGTGGCTCGTAACGTTTCTCGCATGCGGCACCTCTGCCAACGTGAACGACGCCGGATCCCAATCGTCAACCAGCTTGTCGACAACGTCCACCGCATCGGCCCTACCCGCACCGAGTGCGTCGACCGTATCGTCACCCACCGACCCGGTGGAGATATCGCCACCGCGCCCGAGCGCGCCTCCGGCCGGCATGCTTCTCGTCCCCGGTGGCACATTTACGATGGGCACCGATAAAGAAGGGGAGCTCGATGAGCGCCCGGCTCACGAGGTGACCGTCGCTTCGTTTTATTTAGATACTACGGAAGTTACGAATAGCGCCTACGACGTCTGCGTTGCCGCGAAGAAATGCGAGCCCAAGGACAAGCGGGTTGGAATGTGGAATTTGCCGCTCCATCCGGTCACGGGCGTTCGGTGGGACGACGCCAAGGCGTACTGCGAATCGATCGACAAACGCCTTCCCACCGAAGCGGAGTTTGAGCGCGCGGTACGGGGCAGCGACGGCCGTCGCTTTCCGTGGGGCAATGACAAACCTACCGAAGAGCTCACGGTTGCCTTGGGTCGCTCAGGTCCACTCGAAGTCGGCTCAAAGCCCAAGGGGGTCGGGCCGTTTGGTCATCACGATCTCGCAGGCAACGTGTGGGAATGGGTCAACGACCTTTACGATCCCTATGCGTATCGGCGTCCCGGCGCCAAGGATGGAAAGCCCGGTACGTGCGAGGAAATAATGGAGTCGCTTGCCGACATCAAGAAGTCGGGCAAGGGAGGCTTTACCGGAACGAATCCGATCCACGAGTGCGAGCGGGCGATTCGCGGAGGGGCATACAACTATCCGGCGAATGGACTTCGCTCGACGAACCGGGTGCACCATCCGGGGCGCTGGAGATTGAGGATGACAGGATTTCGGTGCGCGTCGCCGCGCTGAAAAAGTGCGAGCAAGCGCGAGGAGGGCTTCCGTGCCCTCTGGCTCTAGATTCCGCAAGCGCTCACGCAGTTGATCATCGCCACGCAGTCGGCGTTGCTGACGCAAGCGGTCTGGATCGCCATCGCGCATGCGTCCATCCCGGTGTTTTGGTAGCAGGTGTCGCAGGACGTGTTGGGAGGCTGCGGGTTGCTGCTGTTGCAGCTCGTCGTCGCACAAGCGGACTGGCATACGCTTGGCTGGCAGACGCAGTTGGTAATCCCATTGTTGTACGCGGCGAAGCCTGCGGCGTGCACGCTGATGCAGCAGTTTGAACATTCATCGCTGGGATGTTGCGCACATATTTGATCGGGCGTTAGTTGCGGCCCGACGTCGGCGTCACGATCTTCTGGCGCTTCCGCGTCTTCTTTGGCAGCGGCGTCTTTCCTTGGGATCCCGGCGTCCTTAACACGTGTCGCCTTCGGTGAGTCCTTTAGGACGTCGACGTCCGTTGATCCTTCCGCGCCACAAGCGACCGCGATCACACACGAAAGTGTGAGTATTAAACTATTTACGATTCGAAGTTGCATGAAGTACTCCCCAAGGTCACCCAGGTCCCAATGTGATGCGCCGTAGGGGCTCGACATTCGAAGACGCGAAAATAAGATCGCGTAGCGTGTCCCTATGAACTTGCGTCCGGCATTTGTGTGAGACTCCGCGCTACTTGGAGACTTCCACCTTCGCGGGCAGCGACTCGCCCTTGCCATTGATGTAGATCGGAAAGATCCCCTTCTTCGTTGCCACGAGCACCAAGGCGAAGCCAGGCCGGCTTAGGACACGAAAGTCGACCATCATTGACTCGCTTCGCATCTCGGACTTCCCCGCCTCGTTCGGTTTCTCGGAGGGACCGAGCCAGTCGTCGAGCAAAATCTGATCGGGAGCAGCGGCAATCTGGTCGGGTACTGCGAGGCGATAACGCACGCCGAGGCGCGCTGTCGACCAAACGAGAAGGAACTTTTCACTCACCCAGCCACGAAAAACAGACGTGCTCTTAAGGATATCTTCGTAACCACGGGTGAGATCTTTCTCTCCTACATTGAACGTCGTGCAAGCATTGGAGTCGCATCGGGAAGCGTAGGAGGTCTGGTTGTACGTCGCACCGAGCATGACTGCGCCCTTCTCACCGCAGGCGAGTTGGGTGCCAGAGACCTCCAGCGGTGCCGAAAATGTAGCGCCGCTTCGCACGACGAGGCGGTGCGAGTTTGCCATGGCCGTGATCGACGTTGCTCGGCAGGCGTCAAGGCCACTCATCGGCGCGCCGTATTGGCCGGGAGCTCCCTCAAACCCGACCTTGGCGTAGCCGATGTTCGAGTCTGCGTTGGGTAGGAATCGACCCAAATGGTAACTCGCGCTCTTGTCCAACGACCAGCCGACAAGGTCTCCCCAAAGAAGGTGCACCAGCGCAAGCGTGCTCCCGTCGTCGAGCTTGACGGGAAGTTTGGTACTGACGGCATCCTCTCCCGGCTTCTTGTTGACGATCACCAATGATCGCTTTTCGTCAGAGCCAAGAAGCACGACCGAGCCATCGGCACGAACGTGCCCACCTTCGCTGTCGATTCTGGCTATAAGGCGGCCGTCCTTGCCATCGTAGACGGCATTGATTCCACTCTTGCCGGCGAAGATCAGTGGCTCCCGACCGACATCCGATGTGCCCCCAAGGACGTACCCCTCCGCGACGCTGTCTTTTGGGCGCGGAAGGTCTTTGCACTTAATGACGGGGCTCTCCGCGACGGCCATGCAGAGCCGAAGGGACTGGTTGTGCTCGTCGACGAGAAGCGGCATGTGCACATTCGCGAAACGTTCCGTTCCGATACGATGCAAGATTGTCGAATCCGTCGTGAGTGCCGTCGATTGTTCAAGTAACAGAACTGTCAATGTACTTGCCGAAATGGCGTTGCCCACTTCTGGCAAGGCGAGTGCTGT
>JAHFDY010000033.1 GCA_023248735.1 Myxococcales bacterium | reverse complement strand
CTTGGATAGTTCGCGTAACGACAACCGCGTCGGTGCCAGCGTCGGACGTCGCGCGGAATGCGAACACGGCTGACCCGACGCTCGCGGCCCGAACGGGCCATCGCACTTCGACGGTACCGTCGCTGCCCGCCCGGAGCTTCCTTGTGCGATCGCCAGTGACATCGACGCCCTTCGCATCGAGCGTGATGGTCACTTCGGTGTTTGCCACCTTCGTATTGATGGCGACAGCGGCCTCAAATGTATCGCCTGCGCGTACAAATCGTGGCATCGCAGGCCGCACCATCAGCGCTTTCTGACTCGTGATGGTTGCCTGTCCCGTGCCGAACTTGTCGCTGTCAGACGTAACCACGGCCATCAGGCGATACGCGGTCAGATTGTCTGGCAACTTGAATGAGTTGCGAACGTGACCGTCAGCACCCAGCAACAAGGACGGAGCGAAGTGCGCCGTTGCGCGGAAATCCGCACGCACGTTGCCGCCGCCGCCGCCTTCGTCCCCCTTGTCGACACCCGGATTGGCCATGTGCATCAAGAACGTGCGCGCAAGCTGTTCGCGCGAATCGAGCGACCAAACGTGGAGCGACCGTGGCGCATGAAGGGTGCTGGCCACGTCGGGCAATTTGTACCCCGTCAGCATCAACACGCCCTCGTCCACTGCGAAAAATGTAACTTCGCCAGTTGCGGGTCTCCCGGAAGCGTCGCGTACAAGAATGTCAGCCAACACCGTGTCGCCCGGTTTGTACTGCATCTTATCGGTATGCACTTCGACCTTGAGCACCCGGGAGGTCGTCTCCAACAAGATTCTTGCGTACCCCAATCGAAAGACGGGGCCGGTGGCGTCCGCGCCTTTTCCCGGAGCTTTCACGCGACCCCGGATGAGATGCACTGCGACGAATGCGTTCGGTCTCATGTTCTCCGTCACGGGAATGTCAATCGTCGGTGTTGCGCCCCGCAACGTGAGTCGCTCCGTTTTGTAGATGCCGTCGCGCTCGACGGTGACGAGCGCATCGGCCTCGTTAAACGGATTTTTCACAAGGACGTGCGCAACTTCGCCGGGCTTGTATTCGCGCTTGTCGGCGACGAGCTCAAGGCCATGGCCATCGCGCATCCGCCATCCTGAAGCCGTATCGCCACCTTCGTCGACGCCGTAGAAACTCTCACTCGCAGCGATAGGGTTCCCTCTCGGGTCACGAGCCGAAGCGCGAACGACAAAGTACCCAACATCTTGCAACGGGAGTACGCACTTCGCGTCGACGAGAGTCGTTACGACTTCGCATCCTGAAACGCGCTGATCATGTGGTTTTGACTCGAAGTGCGGGGCGCCTTCACCATTTGCGGTTGCTGCCGAACTCCAGGATCGTTTGTAGACGTCGATCGCAACCTTGACGCCCGCCTTGCGCGTTCCGTCTGGTGCGACGGCGATCACAGACGGATTGAGCGCCGCTCCTTTCTTCACGAAATACTCGGCTCCTCGCGTGACGCCCAAATAGAACTCAGCGGGGTGCAGAATGACTGTCGACGAGGCGGCGACGGACTGTCGTGTTGCGTCCATGACTTCGGCTTCGGCGTGCACGGCGTGAGGTCCCGTTTGGTTTGGCGGGCTCAGTTGCGTGCTCGAAGTCACCCTTCCTCTCTTATCAAGAGCGAACGATTGCTGAATGCGTGGCTGTGCGGCGACGTGTTCACTCATGTCGCTCCGATAGGCGTCATCGCTCGTCGCAAGCCCTTCTGTGTGAGGCGGCTCAAACCACGTCGGGCTTTGGGTGATCTCCACATGGCCCGTTGCAGCAGCCATCGGCGCGCCGAAAAGGTAATCCGCGGTGATCGTAAACTGCGCGTTGTCGCCGCGTATGTAGTGCCCCTTGTCTCCCGCCACCCCCACTTTGAATTCACTCGCGCGGTAGGCGCCTAGCTCTGCATAGGTTGAAATTTCCTGCACATCGTCCTTTGTGCCGATCTTTGCTTCGATGCGCATCGTGCCGAGGGACGCCGTCGCCGTCACGGGAATCGAAAGTGCGAAAGTTCCAAACCGTGAGAGCGTGACCGTCTGCTCGTACAAGGAGTTACCTTGGCCATCGAACGCCTCGACGTCGACACTTGCGCCTGCGGGGACCTCCGATCCAGTGGCTACCTCCTTGCGGATGATCCCCTTTACCTGTGCCGTTTCGCCTGGCCGATACACGCCGCGATCGGTGAACAATAGGCCTCGGTGTCGCAGGCTGCCCCAGCGGTCCACCCAGGCACCGTCACCCTGCGCCACGTCTTCGATCGATGCGAATGTTGCATCGTCAACTGCGTTGACCAAAATCAATCCGCGTGTCTCCCAAGCATGCTCGCCGACTACGCGCTCCAGTGAGCTCGCTGGGATCGTTGCGACCCCCCGTTCGTCCGACTCACCTTGCCAGGCACCACCAGCGCCGCAGGTCGCAAGCGAAACGCGAGCGCCCTTCACGGGTTTGCCGGACGACAGCTGCGTGACCCAAACGAGGCCACCGAATCGGCTGATCTTCGCACTAACGCCGAGGTCCGTTCGGCTCACAAGACGCGCCTGCGATCCCGCTTCGCTGCTCACGCCGACCGCGCCGATGCCACGGTCGCCGCCGAAGATGTCACGGAAGATCAGTCTATGGATCGCGCGCTTGTCCTCGACGATCGGTGGCTTGATCGTCTTCGGAGGTCGCCTTCCAGAAAGGACTTGCCAGTCCTTTCCTTCCGCACAGTGCATCGCCAGCGCGAGGGCGTCGTCAGCTTGCGTGGTAACGAGTTCGAAAGAAGGAACGTTAATCATCGAAATCGGAATGTCGCTAACGGCGCCACCCTTCTCGATCACGTTGCCGGCAAGTCCGAGCTCGAGCGCGGGGAGATAGTGACCCGACTTGATAGTAAATTGCGCTGACTTTTCCAATCGTTGACCAAATTCGTCGACGATGCCCGCGCCCACATTGACGCGATAGGTTTTCGCAGCTTCAAGTGAGAGGGGTAGCGTAAGCACCGTGCTTCGGCCTTTTTCGTCGTCATTCGTGGACTTGCGCCACGGGATTGTGAGTCCATCAATGCTCACGCTTTTCTGCGCGGCGACTGAAACGACCGCGTTCGTGAACGCCACAAAGATCAACGACCCGGGAAGACAATTATGCGACGAACAACGAACATGGCGCACGGCGAGACGCCCATAGGTGCGCATTCGCGTGACGCTTGGTTTCCCTGAGGGAAGGCCGCCTGAGATACCAACGAGTTTTGCGTCGGCGCGGATGAGGATACTTGTGTCGAGCGGAAGTGACACCTTGGGCGTCAGCTTCGCAAGCTTTGTGTTCGCAGCGTCCACTCGCTCGGCGCGCACCGCGATCTTCTGATGGTTGTCGCCAGTTTCGGCCTCCACGGTCACCGCGCGCTCGATCTCTGCTAATTCCACAGGTTGACTAAAACGAGCCTCGAACGCGCTACCCGGACGAAGCGCTTCGGTCGAATCGTCGTCGATAGGCGTCACGCTCACGAGTGAAGGTCGTTCGGTTGTGAAGGAAAAGGTGTAGGGCTCGGCAAGTGCGCTTTCATCCATTGCGCGCAGGCGCGTTGGAACCTCGACCGTAAACTCCGTCGCCAGCGCGAGTTCGCCCCGGAACATCAGTGTGTTCGTACCCAGCCATTGCCACTCGCCCTTCGGGCGTCCATTCGCACTCTTGATCGTGACGGCGTCAGGCGCCGGGCGGTCTCCGAGCTCAAGCGGTACCATCGACCGGTTGAATACGATGCTGACCTCATGGGCATCGATCGTGTCGCCCTTCGGGCCGGCAAAGACGACGGCGAAGGGCTTCGGCGCCGCCGGCTTGGGCTCCGACGCGAGACCGAGCTGCCGTCCTTCACTCGATTTCCGAGCGCCTGGGAGGCAGCTCATTCCCAAACCAATTGCAACAATCGTCAATCCCTTTTGCCAACCCATCGGGGCACGCTCCTATCGCGGTCAACTCGCCCGATCAACCAACACTTCAACGGCCGTGCCAGCCCAATTTGGGCGACAAATCTTCGTTGTTAGTCCCAGAATGGGGCCGTTTGTCTCTGTAGCGTGTGCTGGGTGCCACGCGGTTGTGTCAACGCGCGCACTCGCGGTTCTCGTTTCTAAATGTAACCGTTGGTGCGCATATTTAGCGATGCGAGAAACCTCGCCTTGCCCGCACCTAGGGTCGTGAGTATGACCGCGCGACCCCATGTCCCGGAACCTTCGCAATATCGCCATCGTTGCTCACGTCGACCACGGCAAAACGACGCTTGTCGATCACATGCTCAAGCAAGCCGGCACGTTTCGCGAGAACGAGGCGGTCGCCGAACGTGTGATGGACTCGAACGATCTCGAGCGTGAGCGCGGCATCACGATCCTCGCCAAGAACACCAGCGTTCGCTGGAATGGGACGAAGATCAATATCGTCGACACCCCCGGCCACGCAGACTTCGGGGGTGAGGTTGAGCGTACGCTGCTCATGGCGGACGGCGCGCTGCTCCTTGTCGACGCCGCCGAGGGACCATTGCCGCAGACGCGCTTTGTTCTGCGCAAGTGCCTCGAGCTCGGCTTTCCCGTCATTGTGGTCATCAACAAAATTGACCGTCAGGACGCAAGACCAGAAGAAGTTCTCAACGAAGTCTTCGATCTCTTCTGCGATCTCGACGCCACCGAGGAGCAGGCGCTGTTTCCAGTCATTTACGCGGTTGGCCGTCAGGGTGTCGCCAAGGCGTCGCTCGACGATCCGTCGATGGATCTCAAGCCGCTGTTCGATCTCATCCTCGAGAAGATTCCGCCGGCCCCTGGTGATCCCGAAGCACCCCTTCAAGTATTGATCAACAACATTGACTATGACGACTATGTCGGTCGTCTCGGTATCGGACGTGTCGTTGGCGGGACGATTAGAGCCAACCAACCCGTCGCACTTCTCAAGGATGGCAAGATCGTAAAGGGCGCCGTCAAGGTACTTGCCGTTTACGAAGGCTTGAAGCGCACCCCTTCCGACAGCGCCGAGGCTGGCGAGGTCATCTCGATCGCGGGCATTGACGAGATCGATGTCGGCGATACGGTGACTGATACCAACGTTGGCTTCGAAGCGCGGGCGCTTCCTCGCATCGTCGTCGAGCAGCCCACGCTCAAGATGCGTCTAGGTGTGAACACGTCACCTTTTGCGGGCAAGTGCAAGGTGTCGAAGTACATGACGAGTCGTCACATCCGCGAACGGCTGGCGCGCGAAGTCCGCAAGAATCTCGCGATTCGCTTCGAAGAAACTGATTCACCCGATACTTTCGTGGTGCTTGGACGCGGTGAACTGCAACTTGCAGTGCTCGTCGAGACGATGCGCCGCGAGGGCTACGAGATGCAACTTGGCAACCCCGAGGTCGTTACCCAAGAGGTTAACGGCGAACTCTGCGAGCCTATGGAACACGCAATCATCGACGTACCAGACAACTTCATTGGCGTGGTCACTGAGCGCATGGGCGAGCGAAAGGGCCGCATGGTTAAGATGAGCAATCCAGGGTTCGGAAGGGCTCGCCTCGAGTACCGCATTCCGAGTCGTGGTCTCATTGGTTTTCGTGGCGAGTTCCTGACGGCAACCCGAGGAACCGGCTTGCTCAACTGCACCTTCGACAGCTGGGAGCCCCATCTCGGAACGATGATCAAGCGTCAGACTGGCGCAATCGTAAGCGACCGAGCTGGCGGCGCGACTCCTTACGCGCTCAATCACCTTCAGGCTCGCGGAAGCTTTTTCATTGCGCCAGGTGTCGAGGTCTACGAGGGCATGATTATCGGCGAGCACAATCGTCCAAACGACACCGATGTGAACGCCGTCAAAGAGAAGAAACTCTCGAACGTGCGGAACCACGGTAAGGATGACAACGTCCTTCTCGCACCTCCGCGCATCTTGAACATTGAGACGGCAATGGAGTGGATTGATGCTGACGAACTTGTCGAAGTGACGCCAGACGCGGTGCGTGTCCGAAAGCAAATTCTGAAGATCAATTTGCGTCCAGGCCGCAAAGACGCCATCGAAGACGCCCAGACCTATTGATTCTGAAGTCCTCCGTGCAATGAGGCACGACGGTCGATATCCTGATCGTTCGATGCGAGTTCGAGCGTGGGTGTGCGCTTTGATCGGTGCGTGCGCGGCTGCGCGCAACGCAGACGCTAATGGTGCCAGTGATTTGGCAACCGAAGGACGCACTGCGCTCCTTTCGGGCGACGAACATCGCGCCGTCCGATTGTTTACCGAGGCGATCACGCTCGATCCATCGCTCGGCTCCGCTTACGTTGAGCTCGCACAAGCGCGCATGAAACTAGGCGATGCCCGTGAGGCGGAGCGCGTTCTCACGACGGGGATGGTCCATGCGCCAAATCATGATGCGCTTTTCGAGTCTCGCGCAAGAGCGCGTCGTGCGTTGGGGTGGCATTCTGATGCCGTCGTTGACATGCACGAATACGCAGCGCGTCTCGGTACCGTGTCAGTTTGGGAAAGGTACGCCGAATTTTGTGGCGAAGGCGGGCAGTTTCCCGCCCAACTTGGGGCATGGCGACGGCTCGCACTATTCGGGGAAGAGATGAAGCACCTTGAGTTGCAAGAAAAGGCACGGCGCCTCTCACACGCACTTCAGCTGCTCGTCGATATCGCGGATCCCGTGATCGCTCCGAACCTCCCCGATCCCTCCCGACAAGCCATGGCATCGCTCGCAAAAAAACGCGCTCAGTCGATCGCAGCGGCCGGTGCGCCGCCGGGTGGAACGACAGCGCCATCGTCACCAAAAGGTGGCCGCGCCAAGTCGGGCAAGTAACCACGCTTGAGGTAGTCGCGGCACTCTTTGGGTGCGTGGCTCTTTTTTGATCGCGTGACGTTGCAAGTGGACTCCGCGCATGGAACGTAGCGGGAGTCGGGGAATTCGTTGACGAGCTTCGACAGGCGGCCACAAGCAGACGAGGGGTCTCCGTCCTCGCGGTACAGACGCGCCTGCTGCCAAAGCGCGTCATCGCGCAATGCGCCTGTCGTGAACAAGCTGTAAATGCGCCCATACGCTTCGCGAGCCTTGTCGCGGTTGCGGAGCTTCTCTTCGTAAATGCGTGCGACTTGAAGTGCAGCGGCATTCATTCTTGGCCGGTGATAGCTGCCCATCAGTGAACTCGTCTCGTGCTCAGCAAGGAGCCGCTCAAGCAGGACAATGGCCCTGGCGAATTCGTTGCGTCCAACATCAATTTGCGCCGCCTTGTAGAGCGCGTCGTCGAAGAATGCTCCAAATGGGTACGGCCACTCGTTGGCCACCGCGACGTACTGCGCATACGCACCTTCGGTCCTACCCGCGCGGAACGACGCTTCTGCGAGCGAGTACGCGATGTTCTGTCCGAGCTCTGACTTCCGAAGCGGTCCCCTCGAGAGTTCGTCAAGATACTGAATCACCGCGGCGACGCCGTCTTTCTCTTCGCGTGTCGCCAGCGCAAGTGTCAGCGCCCTTCGCGCGAGGCCGTTCGACGGAAACGCCGCAAACATCTGCTCAAACGCGCGCTGACCCAGCGCCGGATCCTCTGCCGCTTGAAGTTCAGCCAACTTAAACGCCGCGCCGGCCGAGTATTGGTTTTCTGGGTTCGCCTTTGCAAGCTTCTCGAAAATCGCACGCGCGCGATCGACCTGCCCAGCCTTCAGATAGGCAGCCGCGGCGAGTGACTCCGCCCGCCCTCTGTCGCGAGGCTTCTTTGATAGCGCAGCCGTCCGTTCGTATTCTGCAGCCGCCTCCGCATGCCGTCCCGCTGCGTGCGCCCGGTCGCCGCCCGCGAGCCCACGACGGTACTCTAGCGAAGATCCGCCACCACACCCGAAACCGAGTGCACAGAGAAGCAACGCCGAAGCAACGGTCACAACTTTCATCGAACCTCGGATGTAATCACAGCTTGCAGAACCTCACACGCGCGCACAGCGTCAACTTTCTTGACATCAAGATGAGTCACTATCCGAATGCGATCGGGATCCGGAATTGAGACTCGGATGCCCTGCTTATTGGCAAGTGCTTCAATGCGCGCTGCGATCGGCTTTGGGAACTTCACCTGGACAATATTCGTCTCTGGTGGGGTCACTTCGCAAGTCCCGAGCGAAAGAACGCCCCTGGCGATGAGAGCAGCATGTTCATGATCGCTTGCGAGACGAGTCATGTGGTGGTCCAAAGCGTACGTGGCGGCTGCGGCGAGCATGCCCACTTGTCGCATTCCTCCTCCCCACATCTTGCGAAGGCGAACTGCCCGTTCGATGAGCGGCCCCGGACCCGCAAGAACGCTTCCTGCGGGAGCGCCAAGGCCCTTCGAAAAGCACACGCTCACGGTGACGAAATGTCTCGCCAGCGACGCCGGTGTTTCGCCGGACGCAGTGCACGCATTCCACAAGCGGGCGCCGTCGAGGTGCATCGGCAAGTCTTCGTCTGCGCAGGCGGCGGCAATCTCGTCGACCCACGCGCTTGGAAAAATGCGGCCACCGGCTCGATTGTGCGTGTTCTCGATACAAACGAGCGACGTTCGCGCGCACCAATATGCACGCGGCTTTTGTGCGGAACGGACGTCCGCGCCACGAAAGAGCCCGCCGCTCCCTGCCACGGCAAACTGAACGCCGGAGAGCGCGGCTCCTGCACCCGACTCGTACCAATAGACGTGCGCTCCCTCGCCCACGATTACCTCATCGCCGGGTCGAGTGTGCAGCGCGATAGCAAGTTGGTTGCCCATCGTGCCGCTCGGCACAAACAGCGCCGCTTCCTTACCGAGCATTTGTGCGACGCGGACCTCTAGCGCGCGCGTCGTGGGGTCTTCGCGAAACACGTCATCGCCAACTTCTGCGCTCGCGATCGCACGCCGCATTCCTTCCGTCGGGCGCGTGACGGTATCGCTTCTCAGGTCAACTATCTCTGCCGTTGGCTCTGGCATTGGGATCCTCAATTTAGTTGACGAGTGCGAGCCTATCGCCCGGTGGTTACTTGCGCGAGATACCCGGCCAATCGAGGCGCGGAGCTTGGCAGCGCCGCCCGCAGGGTGTCTAATGCTGCGAGCGCGGATGAGAGAGTCAAAACGTTCTACCAAGTCTGTCACGAATGGTCTCGTGACCGACTCCCTTCTGCGCGCCGCGAGCATCGCACCTGTAGTTCGGCCCAATATCGTTGAAGTTGTCGCCAAAAGGCTGCGCGCAGACATACTCGCCGGGCGAATCGCCGCTGGATCGCGGCTGCCAGCCGAGCGCGAACTCGCCGCCGCGTTGGGTGTAAATCGGCTCACGCTCCGCGCATCCCTCGCGCAACTTGAGGCCCTCGGCCTGATCACGACGCGCCATGGTTCGGGCTCGATCGTCAACAACTGGAAGCGTCGCGCCGGTCTCGAAGCGACGTCCGCGGTGTTTTCAGCACTCGATCCGACAGAGCCTGCGTACGAGCACTTCGTCGGATCGGTTCTCGAATTTAGACGTGCGATCGCCGCCGAAATTTTTGGCCTAGCGATGGGTAAGATAACGGAAGAATCGTACTCCCGTCTCGAAGCGGTGCATGCAAAGATGATACAGAGTCTTGACGATCCGTTGGCGTTCGCCGATGAAGACATCAACTTCATGCGCGAGTTGTGCACCGCAGTCGACAACGTTTGCTTCGATCTCGTGCTCAACACCTTCGCGAAACTTCGCGTTGACGCGCCCGAGTTCGTCAAATTGCTTTATGCAGACTGCGCGGACTGGGTGAGAATCTATCCGATCGGTCTCAAGATACTGAGGACGGGGAAGCAAGAGCTTGCTTGGACAACCCTTCGGCAAACGCTCGAGTCGCGCGACGTCACGTTCTTGCGCGGCATGTTTGGATCGAAGCCACGTGCAACGCGAACGACTGGACCGAAATGAGATTTACTATCGGGGATCATCGCGCCGCCCGCATCACCTGCGAGACGATCTTCCCACACGACGATCACGCTGAACTTGCCGGCGCGGAACACCTCGACATTGAGAACTTTCTCGATGATATCGCGGCGCACGCACCTTGGCGCGCTGTACTCGCGCTGAAGGTTGCGTTTCTCGTTTGCATGGTCTCGCCTCTTCTCACCCTCGGTCGATTTGCGACACTCGAGTCGCTCGCGCCTGAGTACCGTGAAAAGGCACTGTACAAGTTGCTTTACCATCCGAACTACTTCTTGCGCCAGCTAGTAGCCGTCATCAAAGGCGTCAGTGCCCTTCTTTACTCCGCATATCCGTCGAATCGTGCGCGCATCTTGAGTGCACCCCGGCCCCTTTTGCAACTCATCCGGTCGCCTTCGAAAGTGCCATGACTTCTCCCTATCCACTTGACGAGGCGCGTCTTAACAACCCGCAACGCTTCGCGGACGATGACTTGCCCGAAGGCAGCGTGATCGATTGTGCTGCGGCGCAGTTGCCGATCGATGAAGCGTACGATTTTGTCGTGATTGGTTCGGGTGCCTCCGGAGCAGTGGCCGCGCACGAACTCACCAGCGCCGGCTTCTCCGTCGCGATCGCGGAAGAGGGGCCGTACGTCCGCACTCGCGAATTCAAAAAGGAAGTCGGCAGCGCGTTTCTCAAACTGTTTCGCGATGGCTCGTTTCAGGCGCTCGAGGGTCGTGTGTTCATGCCGGTCATCCAAGGGCGCTGCGTTGGCGGAACGACGGTCGTTAACTCCGCTATCGCTTGGCGAACGCCCGAGGACGTTGTTGACGAGTGGGCAACTCAGTTTGGATTGGGCGACGCCATCACCATGCGTGCGCTCGAACCCCATTTTGAGGCGCTCGAGCACGACCTCAACGTTCACGCGGTTGTCGACGAGGTTCTCGGCGGAAACAACGCGCTCTTCATGAAACAGGCTGGAGCTGTTGGCCTCTACCCAACTCGAATCAAGCGCTACGAACGTGGATGCAAGGGTTCGTCGCAGTGCCTCACAGGTTGCCCTACTGCCGCGAAGCAGGGCATGAACGTGACCTACGTTCCTTGGACGCTCGCACTCGGAGGTCGGCTCTTTTGCAACTATCGTGTCGAGCGGATCGAGCTCGCAGGGGGCCGCGCGGTCGGAGTCATCGGAAGCGCGCAGAGCCGACGTGACAAGGGCACGATCCGCTTGCGAGCAAAGCGCGGCGTGATTCTAGCGGCGAGCACGGTTCAATCGCCCAACATCTTGCGGCGCAGCGGCGTGTGCAATCGGCATCTCGGCCAGCACTTTCAGACCCACCCCGGTTGCGGAATGGGCGCTGTGCTCGATCAAGACATCAACATGTACTTCGGTGCGACACAGGGCGCGGAGAGCATTCACTTGCGCGCAAGCGAGCGAATCAAGTTCGAGACAATTTCGATGAATCCTGAGCTGGTCCCTGTTCGTTGCCCCGGCCTTGGCGTCGACCTTGTACGTCGCATCGGCAACGCTCGTCATCTTGCCATCTGGGTCACGATTCTTCGCTCACAGGCCGAAGGAACGGTTTCACAAGGATGGACGGGACGCGATCGTGTCGTGTTCAGCCCAACGAAACGCGACATGGAGCACGTGCGCGCGGGTCAAGTGTACCTTGCACGGATGATGTTCGACGCCGGCGCCCGAGAGGTCTGGCCCGGCATCTATGGTCTTCCACCGGTTCTCACCTCGCCCGATCAAGTCAAGTTGGTTGAAGAAGCTCCTCTCGAGCCACGCGCCTACACGTTTATTGCTTCGCACCTTTTTGGTGCGGCACGCATGGCGCGGACCGCTACCGGAGGTGTCGTCGATACGACGTTTGCCGTGCACGGTGTGCCGAATCTGTTCGTCGTCGACTCGAGCGTATTTCCGACCAATCTCGGCGTGAATCCACAGCACTCGATCATGGCGATGAGCCGCCTCGCGTCGCACCGCATCGCGGACGCGCCGCCGACGCTCGCCTAGGCTTTGCCCGATTGACAGAGCGTTTCCACAAAAAGCAGACAGCACCGAACACGTCTCTGCTCGATGTTGCCCGCATTCAATTGTTTGGCTGACGTAACTCGTAACCGCCCGAGCGCTATTTTCGCCGGATGCGCGCCTCAGGCGGCACCCCTTGTTGCCGGGTTCTGGTCTCAAGAACGGCGGCCACACGGGGACCCTGAGGAATTATTTTTGTCGGTCGCGATTTTCTTCTCGCCGCTCAACCGCAGTCGGCGACTGGTCCGCCTGCCAGCGCCTCGAACGGAGCCACCTTCGAGAGTTGAACTCGAGACCTACGGTTTACGAAACCGTTGCTCTACCACTGAGCTAAGGTGGCGACGAAGGTGCGGGACAGTACTCGGCTCGCGTTCAGTGTCAAGCATCACGGCGATTGCGGCTTACCGTCTTTCCACATGATGGGGTACCGCGCGCAGGGTGTGTTTAGCGCATCGAACATGCCTTTCGGATAGCAATCGGGTTTGCCATAGATGCCGTATGGGTCGATGAAGTACCAACGGCTATCGGTTGGATCGCGTCGCGCGAAAAAAATGTGCAAGTGCGTGTTCACTTTTCCGGTCGCGTTGCGGTTTCCGCCAGGGCCTGTCTCGCCAGACCACGCGAGCATCTCACCTCGCTTGACCGTGTCACCCGGCTTCACCGCAATGGACTCCTTGCCGCCCCAATTGTCACTTGTGGGCTTACGTTTCGCCTTGTCCTTCGGGCAGCCCGTGTTGTCGAGTTTCGATTTGTAGTTCGTTGTGTCGTCGCCACTTGTGATGGGAACGCTCAGTTTCCATGCGTTGTCGCAATCGCCCACGGCGCCGTTCCGCAGGTGCATGTAGATCGTGCGAAACGCATCCTTCACGCCGTCGTTGTCATGACTGACGACAATCGTATTCCCAGACCAATTGTCCCAGCCAACGTGGACAACCGTTCCGGGCGCGGCGGCGCGCACCTTGAACGTGCCCATCGGATCTGTCGCGTAGTCGATCGCGTGATGCCACGTGCCGTCGCTGTACCGCCATCCGTTGTGCCACATCGAGGATTCATCCTTGAACGGCAGCGTGAAGAACGCGGGTGCACTGAAATCGACCGCAGAGATGTGCAGATACCGATCGGTTCCTTCGACGTCGACCGGCCAGCGGTAGTGAGCGATCGCTCCTGCCGCAGGTGTTGGACACGAGCCGGGCGCGCCTTCGCAATGGGTCTTGGTCGCGGTGATTTGGTAATCGTAGCTACAGTCAGGCGCGCCATCACACGGCGGCATCACGATGGTGTTCGAGCAAGAGCCATCACACGCGCTCGAGTACAGCTCGAGATCGAAGAGGTGCATCCCCTGTTTCTTCAGCGCGTGCCATTGTGCAGAAAAACTCTCCCAGTCGCGACCGATCCACACCGCGTGCGCTTCGGTTGTGGGCTTGAAGAGGCCAGCATAAAGACGCTTGTCGCCGACGTCGAAAACCTCAACGTCGAAGAGTTGCCGACCTACCTTTTGCTGCGTCTTGAGTTCTGCCTCGAACGCATTCCACTCCACGCCGACGATCGCGGCTGGCGTATACGTGCCGGGCCTAAATAGACCCGCATAGAGGCGCTTTCCGTTTTGCATGTACGTTTCGAAATCGTACATGCGGTAGTTCTGCTTCTCCTGCTTCTGCCACTCCGCGTGAAAGGCCGGCCATTCGACGCCAACAACTGCGGCTGGTACCCAAGTTCCCGGCTCGAAGATGGCAGCAAAGAGGGTCTTGCCTCCCTCATTGTAGGCCTCGAGGTCTTTTACGCGGTAGCCGAGCCTCTCCTGCTTCTTCCACTCAGCATGGAGTGCTGGCCATTCGACGTTTACGATCGCGGCCGGGGCGTACGTCCCCTTCTCGAAGAGCCCTGCGTAGCGGCGGGTGCCGTCGTCGACATAGGTCTCGAAGTCGGACATGCGGTAGCCCTCCTTTTCGAGGTCCACCCACTTTGTGTGAAAGTCGTTCCACGTCTTACCTATCCAAGCCGCGCGAGCGCCGCCTGCGCCGGCCTTGAAGATGCCTGCGCACATCGTCGTGTCACCACTGGCCTCAGGCGCCAGGAAAGCTGGGACCGCAGACAATCCGAGTGCAAACAACAACGTGCCCCTCACGGAAACGTAACGCATCATGATCCCTTTCGCCTCAAGAGGCCAAAAAGCCCCGTATGGTTTTGACGATACATTGCTGCGGCTGAACGAGTGAAGAAGCACAGCCGTTGATCGTTTGGGAGGATAGTGTCGTTCATTGGCGCACTCGAAAGGGCGGATCGATCACTCGATGGTCGTTGCGCCCTCGCTCAATGCGTACGCAAGCAAGTCATCCTGCGCGAGCGCCAGCGTCCCCTGTACTTCTTCGGGCTTCCGCCAGCGCGCTTCGAGGATCTCGGCCACGTTCATCGGCCCGTTGATCGCATCGCTCACCTTGCAGCGCACGACGATCGTGACGCCGTGCATTCGCGGATCGCGATCGGGTCGCGAGTAGATACCCGACACCGACTCGATCGACTCGAGCTTCGCACCTGCCTCTTCGCGAAGCTCGCGTTCGATGGCCGTGCGAAGCGTTTCACCCCATTCCAGCGTGCCACCTGGCAATGCCCAAGTGCCGAAGTCCGCTCGTCGAATGAAAAGAACAGAACCGTCGTCGCGGACGGCCACCATTGCCACGCCAACGACCGGGCGGCGCAAAATGTGGCGCCCCACTTCTTTCAGGAGCAGCCACGCGCCCGCTGGCAGTCGACTGAGGTAGCCCATGGATGGCCATGGTAACGCGCAAACCGCAAGACCGCTTGATAAGGCAACTTGACGGTGTCGTACGCGTGCTGCACCGTACAATCCGTTTCGGTAGACAAGCCAGGTGTCTGGGGCGCAGCCCTCTGATATGAAGGCCGCATGAAACTTGTCACTTATCGCGCAGGTGCCGACTTGCGCCCGGGACTTATTGAGGGTGACCGCATCGTGGACATCGAGCGAGCGCTTCGCGTGCTTGATGGATCAGTTGGTACGTTGCCTAGCGTCGCGAACATCGAACATCGCTACGGATCCACGGTTATCGACCTGATCAAGCGGGGCCGCATCGATCGTGTTCGCGAAGTCGAAGGTGCGGCACGCGCAGGGCGCCTTCCCGATGTCGTCGCTGGTCAGCCTCTGTACTTGCCTATCACAACGACCGCACTCGCCTCGCCAGTTGTCGACCCGCCCTCCATGCGCGACGGATACGCGTTTCGACAGCACGTTGAGACAGCGCGTCGAAACCGCGGTCTCGAAATGATCCCTGAGTTTGATCAGTTTCCGGTTTTCTACTTTACGAATCACCTCGCCGTGACAGGTCCCGGTGACGTCTTTGTCGAAGAGCAGCACTGTGAACGCCTTGACTATGAACTTGAGGCCGCCGTCGTCCTCGGCGCATCAGGACGAACGATGACCGTCAAGGAAGCTGACGATGCAATTTTCGGTCTGCTGATCATGAACGACTGGTCGGCGCGCGCGCTTCAGATGGAGGAGATGAAGCTCTCTCTCGGGCCGGCGAAAGGTAAGGACTTCGCCACGTCTCTTGGTCCTTACCTTGTTACGCTTGACGATCTTGCGCCGTACACGCGGCGTACGGAGCGCGGGCGCGTCTTCGACCTTGGCATGCGTGCATTCGTCAATGGGGTTCACCTTTCCACTGGCAACCTCGGAGACATGACTTGGACCTTCGCCGAGATTATTGCTCGTGCCAGCTACGGCGTGTCGCTTCGCCACGGCGAGGTCATTGGGTCGGGGACGTGCGGCACAGGCTGCCTTCTCGAACTCAATGGGTCCAAGGTTACGGACAACCTCTGGCTCAAACCCGGTGACGAGATCGTCCTCGAGGTTGACCACTTGGGTAGGCTCGAAAACCGAATCGTCAGAAGGTAACCTTCGTCGGCGCATCGTCTTTCGGGTTGAGCTCCTTCGGTTGCTCAGGCGCTTTTTTTTGCAACATCCGTCCGAGTAGATCGCCCGTCGCATCGATCATTCTTACCAATTCCTGGTCGATTTTGCGGTTGGACGTCGAGACGTGTTCGCGCATCACCCCTAGCTCGGCGCGCGCCCTCTCGAGGAAGAGCCGCTCGTCGCCGTCCGCAACGGGAGGCGGTAACTTGGACATGAGCCGCGCCGCACGCGTCGACGTGCGCATCATCAGAAGCAACAGGCGCTCGGCACCGCTCGAGTCGCCGGTGAGCGCTGACTTGCCGCGCCAACGGGACGCGAGCCTGAGTGCACCCCTGACCGCGTCGATTGGCCCCATGCCTACAGTGTAGCCTACACCGTTGCGCGGAG
Organism: Myxococcales bacterium; assembly: GCA_023248735.1. GTDB lineage: Bacteria > Myxococcota_A > Polyangia > Polyangiales > Polyangiaceae > JAHFDX01. Next base: position 15,370 of record JAHFDY010000033.1, on the reverse strand, counting down.
GCTCACTTCGCGGCGATTCATGGGCTAAGGTGGCCGCGCCATGAACCGCGCCCCCCAGATCGCAATCCCTCCCGGCTCGCTTGAGAGCATCGTTCAAGTCCGTTCCCAAACGCCCGATCGCCTCGCCGAACGCGCACAGCGCGCGTGGACCGTGATGCCACTCGCCGAGCGGCTCGACCGCGTAGCGCGTTGGCAAAGGCGCCTTCTCGATCGACGAGAGATCCTTGTGCGCGAAATCGCGGACGTGAGCGGCCTGTCGTCACAGCAAGTCAACGCATTTGAGATCGAGCCGCTCGTTCGGGCTCTGAGTTCCCTGGTGACCTCGGCCCAGCTTGGCGCGACGCGCTTGCAACACGACGTAAGGCTCGTCACACATCCACTTGGAGTGGTCGAACTCGCCGGTGACGGTGCGTTTGCTCGTCCTCTATTTGAGCTCGCTTCGGCAATTGCGATCGGCAACGCAGTCCTCACCGATCGTGGCGATCATTTCAGCGGCGCATGGCAGGAGGCGAGGAGCGCGTTTCTGCAGTCAGGCCTTCCCGAGGATCTTTGGGTGCAGGCCGGCGATGAAGCGACCCGATGGCTCGAAGCGCCGCTGGCGCCACCAAAGGCGAAGCTCGGGCCTGCGATGATCGTGGCGCTCTCTCGCCAGGGTGTGAGTGCGCTGCGACCACTCGTCGAAGCGCTGAAGCCAGCCTCGTCGCTTCGACATCGCGCTGTACTCGCGCGCGTGTGCACCACCGCTGACCTGTTCGCGGAGGTCTCTGCCATCGCACCCGACGCGGCGTTAAGCACGGTTCGGCAACATCATGACATTGGCGAGTTGCTGAGCTCGCTTCCGCGTCCGCACATCGTCTATGTGCTTGACGAACACACCGATCGCACGCTCGCCGATCAATGGCACGCACTCGTCGTGAACTTTGACGGAACAGCTATGGCCGACGTCGATGTACTCGTTGCTACGGAAGCCACTGCCGTACGTTTCACGCGCCAAACGGTGATCCTCGACCAACCGTTGCCGCCGCTCGCGCGCGCGTGGAACCGAATCGCGAGGCGCTGGCAGAGGGACACGAAGTAGTGCTCGGGACGTTGAGCCCGTTTTCACTCACGCGGGCCATTGCAAATGAGTCGCCTGTCATTGTCGAAGTGCCGCATGCCGGTCTGCACGTTCCGACCGGGCCACTGGGCGCGCATGTAACATCCGATGCGCAAGAGCGACTTCGCGATGCCGACATTTTCGTCGACCAATTGTTTCAGGATGCTCCCGCCGTTGGCGCTTCGCTGCTTGTGGCGCATTGGTCACGCCACGTGATCGATTTGAATCGTTCGCTTCGCGACGTCGATGCCGCCACCGTTGAGACTTCGAAGCGGCCTCCACATATCAAGTACGGTCTCATCTGGCAGGCAACGGGGCGTGGGCGTCAACTCCTCGCGAGGCCCCTCTCTTCCGAAGCCGTTGGGGACCTCGTGCAAGCTGTCCACGACCCGTATCATCGTGCGATCGCGGCGGAGATCGAGAGAAAAAGAAAGCTCTTCGGCCGTGCCATCTTGCTCGCTGCTCATTCGATGCCGAGCATAGACGCCCGCGGAAACAGGCGCGCTGACATCGTACCGGGCACGTGCGGGCGCACCTCTGCGTCTCAAGACGTAGTCAACGCGGTTGACCATATGGCCAGCACCCACGGGTTCGTCGTGCGCCACGACGATCCATATCGAGGTGGCTACACCACGCAAAAGTACGGTAACCCCGACAACCACGTCGATGCGATCCAAGTCGAAATCAATCGAAGCCTCTACGCGAACGAAGAAGAACAACGCCCGCACCCGAACTTCGAGCGCATCCGCCGATTTGCAGATGCCCTCGTCAGTCGCCTTGGTGCTCTGGGAACGAAACCGTAAACAAAGGTTACTTGTTGCTCTTGCGGCTATCTCAACGCTCGAGCTGCGACGCTCAAATCGACGAGCATGAGCTTTCGACGCTGACGGTACCGTTCGCCTCCACTCCTTGCTTCTTGTCGCGCTCCTTCAGCTCAAAGTTCATCGGGCCCTCAAGCACCAGGGACGATGGCCGGGCATTCGCGAGGTGCGCTCGTAGTTTCCCTTTGAGTGGAATGCTCATTTTCATGAAGCCGCCAACCTTCATCGTCACCGAAACGTCAAAGACTCCGTCCTCGCCGTCCTTGCCGCTGAAATTGATCTTCGTATCTTCGAAAGTTACCTTTTCGCTCTTGTTCTTTGGGTCGAGCTTCTCCGTGATCGCGTTGGCAAGCTCCGGCACTTCTTCACCTTCTTTGAGGGACCGTACCGGAAGACTTGCGAAAAGCGTGTCGGGCTTGCCGAAGGATTTGTACTTTTTCGCGACGAGTGTGGCTTCGTTCGATGAAGCGGGCTTGTCTTTATCGTTAAGTACCTTGACCTTCCCATCTTTCAAGAAGACGACGTAGGTCTTGCCGGTCACCGCACTCGCTTTCGTCTTACCTGCCTTGCCGTCTTCCGCCTTCGTCTTTGAGTCCTCGGCAAAGGTCACCCGCAATTTTGTGACCGCGTCGTTTGACACTTCGAGCACCTCTTCGACGCGCTTGGTCGACTCTTGCTCGGCGAACTCGAATGCGCGCTTGCCCATCGCAATTTTCATGTGCATGTCCGATTTGTCGGTTTCTTCCGATTTCGCCCCGACCGTCGGATTCACTTTGTTGAATTTCACGCCGATATCTTGCGGCTTCGAGTCGACGACGACAGGCGCGCTCGCGGAACGGTTAGCCACGTCTTGGCTAGGCCGCTTACAGCCTTGCGCCGCAATGAACACACTCGCAACCGCAATCCACTTTGTTCGTTTCATGGCCGCGTGCATTCGCACGTTGTGTGCCAAGCAAGCGGTGAGCGCGGTATTTCCCATTGCTGCGTTGGACAGCGCGCTCGCCTTGCGTCATCAATTAAGTGAAAGACGCCACCGCGACAGGCAAGACGCGGGTTCTCGAGGACCCGTGACAGCGTCGCGTTTGGGTGCTGTCACGCCTGCTTTCCGGTGTCGTGGAGATCGATCGAGGGCAACGATCGCGCAATCGGCGCTCAACGCTCTTGAGGCGAGCGACAACAAGACGGGCACAGCACGTGCAGCGGGCCGAGCACCACTGAGGCCCCGTCGGGCCGTTCGAGAAAGGTTACCAGAATGAAGACACTGATCGCGTCGGCCACCATCGTTGCGCTCCTCATCGGATGCGACAAGAAGACCGACCCACCGCCTTCGGCAACGTTGGGCGCAGCAGTTGCGAATGCTGACGACAAGAAAGTCGAGCCTGCCAAGGCAGTCGCCCCATCAGCGCCTGCGTACAACGGCCCGGCAATTTCCAACGAGAAGAACTTTCTTGGCCTCACGCTTCCGCCGCAAGGCCATTGGAAGCCGAAGTACGATGCGGACGCGAAGGTCGCAAAATGGGAGGACGATGACTACTTCACGGGCATCGTCATTCGTATCGTTGATGACAAGCTCGACACCATCGACGATCTCAAAGAGGCCGCCCCCATGATGATGCAATTGGGTACGGCGGTCACAAAGGTGATCGAAGAAAAGAAGACGGACAAAGGTTGGTACGCCATCGTCGAACGTGAGAAAGATCAGGATCTGGTCTACGTTCGCAAGTTCGGCAAGACGACCGTCTGCTCAGCCCTAATCTCCAAGTCCTTCGGCAAGACTATCTCCAAGGCCGAGGCGCTCAAGGCGTGCGAGGCATACTCCCCGAACACAAAGGGATAGCGCAAGGCGGTGCGGTCCAATTCGCGTTCGCGATGCCCACTCGCCGCGACGCATGCGGTTACCGCATCCCCAAACGCCGTCGCAAGTCGCGGGCAGCCTGTCGTGACACTTCTACCGGTTGCCCACTTTTCATGTGCGCGAGATAGCCCCCGGTCGGTAGCGGTTCGAGGCGAACAACGTGAAGTAAGTTGACAATCGCTCGCCGGTGTACCCTTTCGAAGCGCGCGTCCGTTAGACGATCGAGCATTGCGCGCAATGGTTCCGCCGAGAGCAACACTTCCGTAGTCGTCACGATGCGGCTGAGCTCGCCATCGAGCGAGATGCTCACGACGTCGTTGGGGTCGACCAGCACGACGCCACGATTGGTCTCGACGGGCAGCCTATCCAACGAACCCACAGAATTAGCCGCCGAAAAAACGGGAGGCGCTTCGTTCAGCTGGCGCAAGCGACTTGCAGCTCGGCTCAACGCCATACGCAATCGACCAAGTTCAACTGGCTTGACGATGTAGTCAATTGCACCAAGCGCAAATGCGTCAATCGCGTGCTCGCTGTGCGCCGTGCAGAGAATCACGAGAGGGGCATTCGGACCAAGCGCTTCGAGAGCCTCGAGCCCCGACAGTCCAGGCATGTTGATATCCATTAAGAGCACGTCGATTGAATCAGTCCTCGCAAGCGCAAGAACCTCCTGTCCGTTGGCGCATTCAGCGATGATCTCAAATCCTTCGAGCGCTTCGGTGAGCCTGCGCAACCGCTTGCGGGCGAGAAGCTCGTCGTCTGCAATAACCAGTCGAATCATTTCGCACTCACGGGTAAGCGCAGGGTTGCGCGCGTTCGGTTGATGCCAGCGCTGTCAATATCGAACGACGCCCGGCCACCGTATGCAACATGCAAGCGTTTTTGTAGCGTTGGAACACCGTCGCTTCCAGGTCTGGGTCCGTTGTAGCGACCTGGATTCTCAATCGTGATCGTGACTACGCTTGAATCACGTACTACGCGCACCGAGAGTTGCCCGCGATCTCCCCGTGCCGGACCGTGCTTCACGGCGTTCTCAGCGAGCGATAACAAGAGGAGGGCGGGCACTTGCACATCCGCCACGTCATCCACAGACCACTCAAGCTTGAACATCTCCGGATCGCGGATCAAATGTAACTCAAATAGATCTCTTACGAGCCCAAGTTCGCGAACGAGCGACCACTCACCGCTTTTCACACCCTCGAGCATCGATCGCAAAAGTGCTGACAGCCGGAGCACCGCTCGCTCTGCAACTTCACCGTCCTGCCGACACCACTCCGCGATGGCATTGAGCGTGTTGAAAAGAAAGTGGGGGTCAAGATGGTTGCGCAACGCGAGAAGCTGCGCGTTCTCCGCTTCGCGCCCAAGCCGTTCTGCGCGCGCGCTTTCTTCCACGAGGCGCAACTCCATGTCGACGTCACGCCCAAGTCCCCACCCGCCCACTAGGAAGAGCGCGACCGAAACAAGAATGCTCGAAGGGTATCCAAGCATCGTGTGCCTCACGCCAAACGCCATGGGAAGCGCCTTGCTAAACCCAATGACGGAAGCGACTGCAATCCCCAAGTAGAAGAGCAAGCGCGCGGGCTTCGCAACGATCGAGCCGGGAAAGAGCGCTCTCCATGCAAAAGGCGCGATGCCAACAAATGCGAGGCACAGGCCAATCGCCGACACGAGGCCGGGGATGGATTGGCCGTAGCGAAACTCGAGAAGGGCCATCGTGCCGCAACACAGCGCTATCGGAAACGCGCGTTTCGGTTCGCTAAGGGCGCGCCACGTAGCCACGGCAAGCGAGAACATGACACTCAGCCTTTCAGACTTGTGCGCAAGGTCAAGCAACCGAGCGCAGCGACCGCTCAAGGACAACTCTCGACCGTTCACCCCACACGACGGGTCATGGGCACAGGATTGGTGCTCTGTTGAGGTCTATGCGAACTGAAACCTCTTCTGCATTCGGGCACGTGTTTCCGTCGCCTACGGTTGTGGCCCCACGCGTCGTTGCGCTCTCTGTCCTCGGGGCGGCTGCGACGTCGGGACTATTCTGGGACGCCGACGTTGGAGGTAATTTATCAATTTTCTTGACGATCATGTTGGCCGTCATTCTGGTTTGGCAAAGAAAGCCCCTCACCGCGCTAGGGTGGGTGACGTCGGCTGGCGTTCTTGGCCTCGCTTGGGGCTTTCGTTACCGAGCCTCGACCTGGACCGCGGCGTGGTGTGCTATCGGCCTTTTGGGCCTCGTTCCTTCGCTACTTCTGATCGCGCGGGATCGCCTCCGCAAGCCCGAGGATTTGTTCACGTCGGCCTGGAATGCGATTTGTCGGCAAGGCGATGCGATTCCAGAGTCGATTGCAGCTCCCTTTGGCATGTTCCGAGGTCGTGAAGAGCGCGCAAAGCGTGTTGGGTTGGGGTTGTTTTTCGGCCTGCCGCTTGCGCTCTTGTTTGCAACATTGTTTATCGCTGCCGATGAGCATTTCGCATCAGCGTCCACAAGAGTCGCGAACGCGCTGTTTGACTCTAACGCGCTTGCGATTGGCATGTTCACGACGGCGATCTCTGGAGGTTACCTATGGCTGTCACGAACCCTCGCTTTGCGTGAACCGCCCAACGTTGCCACGCCACCATCGCGTGCGTTTCGTCACCCAGATTTTTCCGAGCCCACGCATTTTTCACCTGCAGCTACCGTGAGGCCTGGGCTCTCCGCGATCACGATCGGGACGACCCTTGGACTCATCACGCTGGTCTTTGCTGCCTTTGTAACCGTCAACATTCATGACCTTTTCGGCGGACACTCGCTGATTCGCGAGGTGCCGACTCTTACCTACTCGGGTCACCTGCACGTGGGTGTGGGCTTATTGTGCGTAACGTGCTTGCTGGCAGTCGTTGCCGTCCTCTTGGGGCATGCGCTTTCCGCAGGTGCAACGGAGCGTCCGATTGCGTTGCGTGGCGTCGAGGTAACCTTGCTCACCCTCGCGGGTGCAACGCTTGCTTCTTGCGCTACGCGATTGCGCATCTACGCAGAAGCGTATGGTCTCACGGTTCTTCGTCTCGGCGTCGGCGCACTTCTCGTCGGCGTGACGCTTGTCCTCCTTCTCACGATAGTGAAGAGCTGCATGGGCGCGTTCCCTTCCTATTGGACCGCTCAGTGGTTCACGCTGACCGCATTCGTCACCACGGCTGCATGGTTTGATGCCGACGGCACCGTTGCGCGTAATCAGCTTCAACGCGCCGAGAGCCAGAAGATCAATGATCTTTACTACGTTGCAACCCTGTCGAGCGACGCTTGCAGCGTGCTGACCTCACCCGCGTTTCGCGCGATCAAGATCGAGGGTGCGTTCGACGACATGCTCAAGAGAAGGAACGAACGTCTCGGTGACTGGCGCGGAAGTCGCGGATTTCCGTGCAAGTGACCCAAAAAGGTCGAAAAAGCGCCCCGTCGAGGGCAAATTCAGGCCAAAAACGCTTGACGAATGTCACCCATCGAAGATAGCTTCGCTCCCCCCATGGCCAAGAGTGACATCACAGGCGCGCGCCGCAAAACGGCCAATCACGTTTCGCACTCCAACATCAAGACGAAGCGTTGGCAGCACGTTAATGTGCAAACCCGCCGCGTTTGGGTTCCGGAGCTCGGACGCTTCGTAACGTTGTCGGTGACGACGCGCGACTTGCGGAACATCGACAAGCTCGGTGCGACGGCGTATGCGAAGCGTTTCGGCGTTCAACTGTCACGGTTTTAGTCGGGACGCGCGTTTCGCGTGGGATTGCTGGACGGTACCACCCACTCATCACTGTTGGGGTAATGCTCGTTGCGCGTTTCGCGTGGAATTGCTGGACGGTACCACCCACTCATCGCTGTTGGGGGTGACGCCGTTACCGATTCGCGTGGGATTGCTGGACGTCCGGACCTTCGGTCCCTCGTGCGCTGGGCCATAATGTTCGCGGAGCTCACATTCTTGGGGGGTGACGCGATACCGATTCGCGCGAAACTGACGGCACCACACCCCACCTTCAAGCGAGGCGGCGGAAGGCTAGCAGCGGACGGCGCGGCCTGTGGTCCTCGTCTGCGTCACACCCACGACGAGGCGCGAGCCGGTTCCACCCGAGGATAAATGTAACGGTGCGAGTTCCGTTTCGAGTTGGCCAATCAATTGGTCGAGCTCGACTTCCGCCGCGGCGCTCCTGGCCACGCCTGCCGCCCACGAAACGATACCGCTCTCTTCGATCAACGCGATAGGCGCAGCCGATGGGCATGGCGTTCCTGGTGGCGTCCAGGGAACGTGCCGTTGAACAGGCTCGGCAACGAGAGGTGCCACGAGGCCCAGCGCTTCGATGGCAAGGCCTTGTGTATGCACTTCGTAGCAAGCAATGGCGAATATGCCGCGGTCGTCGCAAGCGGCGAGCACTTCGGTATGGGTGCCATCTCGAGCACCGATGGGCGCGATGTCATCGCGCCACTTGATGCGAGCCATCTGCCGACCACCGAGCAATTCCGTCCGCGCGTTCTCAACTTGCGGCAACGCTTCGAAGTCCTCGCGGCAAAGAAGGCCGCCCGCATGGCGACCTGCACGCACAACGAGCTCGTCGGCAATGCCGTCCGCCAGAAACGCGCTTGGTCCTCCACGTCCAATGCTGCGGATGACCTCCGCTCGCTCTTTGTTCATCGACTTGACGAGTTCAACGGCCGGCGCACACGTGCGCGAAAGCGACACGGTTCCTGCTAGCGCACTGACGGACGACAACGCCGCAGGCAAGAGCGGCACGCCAACACGCAACGCGGGCGCGTCCGCGTCGCGCAACCGAACGCCACGGGGTCTCTGTGTGCCCGCCCCAGCCTGCCTCACCCGTCCATCCACCTGACGAAGCCCTGCGGCGGCTCCACCCACGAGCATCTGCACCGGCCCGAGCAACACCGACGCATCGAGTGCAGCAGCCGCAAAGACACCGGCGACAACCGCATCGACAGCGTTGCCGCGTGAAAGGAGTTCGGCCATCACCGCATCGATCTCGCCCCGTGACGCGACACCTGCAGCGAGCCGACTCATTCCTGCTCGTCGTCCGTGACCAGAAGGCCACCGCGGGGGCGCACCAAGCGGCCAACGTCCAAAGCGTCCGCGCTCTGTGCGGCTTGCATCCATCGCTTGCGGTCCGTGACAGGCTTCTTCGTCTCGAGGAGGACGAAGACCTCACGCTTCTGCGAAAGCGCGTCCTGCGCTCGCTTGAGCATCGTATCGGTGAGCGCGCGTTGTTCACCAATCGCACGCACGTGTACGTAAGCAACTTGACCAGTGCCCAACCGATCACGCAGTGGATCAACGGCGATGACTGCCCGATGCGCGCGTCCAAGCGAAAGCGCCTCGTCGATCTCCCAAAGGCCACTCGGCTCCCAGACAACGTGTGTGACGTCGCGCGGAAACGCCTCGAAAAATTCCGAAAGCGCGCGCCGATTCGGCATCGTCGGTCTTACGGTAGGCGGCGTCCGAAGCACCACACAACGCGCCGCGAGCGCATCAACCGCGAGCTTCATCGCCGCGAGACCGCGCGTGTAGCTACCCCCAGGTTGCAGCGACGAGAGCGCTGGTCCGGCTACGACCGCAAACTGAAACGCCGCTGGGACCGATTTCCGCCAGCGCTTATAGGTGCGCTCGTTCGTCGGCTTGTCGGACGCCTCTCCGCTGACAACGAGTTCGGCGAAGTCGAACCGCTGCGCGTAGTTTTCGAGCTTGCCGCGAACATGAGTCGTTCCGACGTAATAACGGGTTGCCATTGGAGAGCGCGCGACGATGGCACGGTCAGGCTCACACGCCAAACGCGAAAGCGATGACACTCAAATTGATGCGCAATTTCAATAGGTTACGCGATCACACTCGCAACAATTCAGGGTGCTTCTTCAAGAGCAGGTTGAGCACCGCATTCGATAGCTTCTCCTGCATCGAGTTTGCGCGAAGGCGCTGATGCAAGTGATCGAAGTCGACGTGGTCGAGCTCCTGGTCCTGGTTGTAGCAAGAGAAGATGAGGCGCTCCTTGCCTGTCACCGGATCGCGATGCTTCTGAAGGCACTGCGCGCAGACCTCTTTCATCATGCATTGCATCGGTGAGTTGATGCTTCCGATGGCAAGGTGTCGTTTGTTGAGCAGCGGCTCCAGGGCACCGTGCCTAGCTTCACGCACGCCATTCATCATGCGGTCGGAACCGATCGCGATAATGCGGTCCGTTTCATTCGAGCGGAAAGCCGGTTGTCCCAACTCTCCACGCGCCCACGCAACCATCGCCTGAACGATGTTGCCCCGGTAGTGACTGTCCTGACTTCTTCGTGCCTCAATGGAAGCGCCGCTGTCGGTGCACCAGATCACCTGATCGGCGTACGCCTCGATGTCGCCCTGCTTGAAGAGATCTTCACCCTTTTTGTAACCTGCAAAGTACACAATTTCGCTGCCGAGCGATTTGAACGCGCGCGCGATCGAAAAGAGAACCGCGTTGCCGAGGCCTCCGCCGCAGAGGAGCACCTTCTCCTTCGAAGCCACTTCGGTCGGCGTTCCGGTTGGGCCCATCAAGATGCACCGTTCCCCAGGCTCTAGCGCCGCACAGAGACGTGAGCTCGATCCCATTTCGAGAACGATGGTCCCCATCAGACCGCGATCGGCGTCGATCCAAGCGCCGGTCAGCGCTAGACCTTCGACGGCCAGCCGAACGCCGTCGATGACGCGTGCTCCCGCCTCGAAGTTCTGCAACCGATAAAACTGACCCGGTTTGAACTTGCGGGCTGCGAGCGGCGCATGGACCACGACCTCGACGATGGTTGGGGTCAAGCGATTGACCTCATGAATCGTCGCAACGAGTTCGGAATCGAGCCTCGTAAAGTGCTCGCGAAGCGCGCGGTCACGCGCTGGCTGTGACGGAGCGTCGAGATCCCGTGAGCTTGCAAACAGCGCTTCGACAAACGAGTACCCGTCCTTCGCGCTCGCCATTGCACGCACGACGCTGCCTGCATACACGGGGTGGTTGTCGCCGTAGAAGCTCACGGCCCTTCCCTCGTGCGCGTAGCTCGTAAAAAAGCCGCGCCCTCGTTCCGCCCTCGCAAGGGTCAATTGGCCTGACGCATTAACTTCTGCGGTGTGCGCCTGAAAGTACTGCGATTTGCCGTCCAGTTCGAACGTGCCTGGATACTCTCTTTCGTAAGTTACATTTGGACTCGTTCCCGCGGCAACGCACACGGTCTTCGCTGGCAAATCGACGAGACTGCCGTCTTTGCGCGAGAAGCGCATGCCGACGACCTCCTTGCGATCGCCCAACAGGGCCTCAACGGGCGACAAATTCTCGAGATAGCGAACGCCTTCCTCGAGGCTCTTCTCGACCTCTTCATGGTTCAGTCGGTACGCCGGCGATTCGGCGACGCTGCGCCTATAGACCAGCGAAACGCCGCCCCACTTATGCAGCAGGCTTTGCACCCGAGGAACGCGTCCTTCTGCGTGGGCGCGTCGCTTCTCGTCGTCGAGCTCGCGTGCGTGCGTCAGATGCTCTTGCAACGTCGCCCACTCTTCATCGTCAAACATGAGCCGTACGCCTGCGTCGCCTAGTGAAGCGCTGAGCAGACGAACGCGTTGCGCTTCCTTCTCAATCTGCACGAGGTAGTACGCGAGCAACTCGGTCGCGGTGTCGATCGCCGTGAGTCCGCCGCCGATAACGATCGCAGGCAAACTCACTTGGAGATTCGCGAGTGAGCTCTTCTTGTAGGCACCCGTCAGTTGGAGCGCCATCAGGAAGTCAGACGCCTTGCGAATGCCGCGCGAAAGGTTGTTCTTGATGTCGATAATCGTCGGTCTGCCAGCACCTGCAGCAAGCGCGATATGATCGAAGCCGAGCTCCCAAGCGTCATCGACGGTGATCGTCCCACCGAAGCGTACGCCGCCGTAAACGCGCAGGAGGCGTTCGCGCGCGAGCGTGACGTAGAGAACGGTCAGGAAATTCTTGTCCCAACGAACCGTGATGCCGTACTCGCTGACGCCGCCGAAACCGAGCAAGATGCGTTCGTCGAGCTCTTCGTACATCTTCTGAAAGTCACGAACGGGTGTGGGTACCTTCCCTCTTGCGCCGACAAGCTCCTCTGGCAGTGGTTCGATTTTGAGCGCATCGATCGCCGATACGGCGAACCCCTCGCACGCGAGATGATGCGCGAGCGTGTAGCCGGCGGGCCCAAGACCGACGACGAGCACGTTCTTACCTCGATAAGGTTTTTGGTAAGGCCGCTTGACATTCAAGGGATTGAACCGCGTCAAGAATCCGTAAATCTCCAGCCCCCATGGCAACGCGAGCGTCTCGCTAAGAACGCGCGTCTCGATTTGCGGAATGTTCACCGGCTCCTGCTTCTGAAAGACGCACGCCTTCATGCAGTCGTTGCAAATGCGGTGACCCGTGCCCGCGCACATGGGATTGTCGATGGTGATGAGCGCCATCGCCGCGAGCAGTTCGCCCTGCTGACGCATGGTGTGCATTTCGCTGATCTTCTCGTCGAGCGGGCAGCCCTCGAGCAAGACGCCGAGCGGGTTCTTCTTGACCTCCTTGGTCTTGTTGTCGCGCAGGCCCTTTGAGCAAGAGTCCTTATCGCGATCGTGACAGAGCAAGCAGTAGTCAATTTGCTCTTCGACTTCACGTGCGCTGCCTCGGCGGTCGGTCAGTTGAAAGCTATCGCGCTCGCGGCGTCCGTGGTCGCCACCGACAAATAGTTCAGGCAGTTGATCGTCAGGTCGCTTGACTTCGACGAGGTGCGCGAAGTCGAGATTGCGTGGCGATCGCATCGATGCCCAAGAGCGGACAGTGTCGTGATGGTCGGCCTTGCGGACGACGAGATAGGCTTCGATGGACCCGAGAACCCATGCAGAAAATGAGCCACGCGCCTCGTCCGTCGCATCGTAGGGGTACGCAATTCCTTCAGCCGCGATGAGGCTATCCACACGCGATCGCACGGTGTCGATGCGCTCGCGAAGCGCATCAGTCCAGCTTGCGCCTCCGGCTTTTGCGGCTCTGCGCGCAGTCTCGTCGCATTCGATAAGAAAGTTGACTGCTTGCGCAACCGCGAGTTCTTCGTCGATTCCAAACAACGGCAAGTTGGCGGCCGTTGCGCGCATCGCAGCCGTCGCGATAGACGCAGCAGACGCTGCGCCGTGAGTCCAGATCTTCCCAGCGTCCGCCTTGAAGACGCGCTTCTTGACGAAATCGCGCTTGAATCGCCAGATGGGATCCGCGTTGCGGACCTCCGCACGGAACGCCTCCGTCTCGGCCTCAACGTTGAAGACGCGAGCGACGAATGCACCCACGTAAGGCGCGGCTGCGAGGAGCGCGTTGCTTACTTCGAGAGGACCGACGTCCCTCCCCTGGACCGCGCGATACGCGTCGAACTTCGCATAGGCTTCGGGAGCTTCTGCCAAAAACCAACTGTCGAAGGCGGCATGGAGCGCGGCGAGTCGCTCAGGTACGTAGAGATCCGCGTACGAAAATCCGGGCACACCCAGCATCAGCGTCGATGCGTTGCTCATCACTTTCAATCCTTCGCGACCCTGTCGTTCCAATGTGACCGTGTGAGTTACTTGTGCTCTGCCGGAACGAATGCTGTAGCCGCGAGCGAGCCTTCTTCAAATCCGAAGTAGATCGCAATTTGCTTGAACATGAAATCCTGGCCCGCCTTGGAGGTCAGATCGAACTGACGTCCGTACGTGTTGACGTACTTCACCGAGTCCTTCAGCCACTGGCCCCACGCTTCTTTTGAGATCTCGTTGAAGATGCGCTGACCGAGCTCGTTCTTGAAAGGCGGACGCGAAAGACCAGGCAGCTCCTTTTGCAGCTTTTTGCAAAAGACTAGACGTTCATCGCTCATGGGCGGAAGTCTTAGTCAGGGGGCCGCGCGAAGGCCAGCTTCGACAAGGCGCCGATCGACATTGTGGAGGCGCGCGCAGGTGGAAACGCTTGACGCGTCCTTGGTCGGGTCTTACCTAACGATAATGGTTGCAACAAATCAACTATCGTCCGACATCGCGGGTGTCCGTGAAGCGTCACGTGCGCTCGTTCGTGAACTCGGATTTCTCACGCCATCGAGCGACGCTTCGGACGGTCTTTCGCACGCTGAGTGTCACGCGCTCATTGAAATCGAACGCCACAACGTTATCGATCAGACGACCCTCGGATCGTTGCTTCGGCTCGACAAGAGCACTGTAAGTCGCGCCGTGAAAGCGCTTGCTGATCGTCGGCTTGTGCGGCGGGCGCATGGCACGATCGACGGAAGGCGACGCGAGCTCGCGATAACCCCATTGGGCAAGCAACGACTATGCAAAATACACGCGATCGCGGGTAAACGTGTTTCGGCCGCACTCGCACTCTTGGCGCCCGCCGAGCGCGATATGATTCAGCGTGGCATTGCCCTCTATGCCTCTGCCCTAAGGCGCGCGAAACTCCGAGAAGATAGCGGCATCCGCCCAATTGAATCGTCAGATGACCGCGACGTTGAAGCTTTGATTCGTTCCGTCATGCCCGAGTTTGGCGCTTCCGGACCAGGATTCGCGATTCACGATCCGGAGGTAAGCGGCATGCGTGCTGCTTACGCCGATTCGCGCGCGCAATATTTCGTTGTCGAATGCAACGATCGTATCGTAGGCGGCGGGGGGTTTGCGCCCCTGTCGGGCGGGCCCGATGATACATGCGAGCTTCGCAAGATGTACTTTCTTCGGGAGGCGCGCGGGATAGGCCTCGGCGAGCTGCTTCTTGACCAGCTACTCGAGCGCGCGAAGGAAGCCGGATTCTCGCGCTGCTACCTTGAAACCCTCGCGACGATGACAGGCGCGCGACGACTCTACGAAAAGAAGGGCTTTCAACCCCTCGACAGACCCCAGGGCAAGACCGGCCACTTTGGCTGCGACCGCTGGTACATGCGCGACCTTTAGGCCAGAGCTGATCAGAGCTCTATCTGGGTCCCAAGCTCCACCACTCGATTCGGCGGAATCTTGAAGAACGCGTTCGCCTGGCGCGCATTGCGGGAGAGGAAGACGAAAAGTGCTTTCCGCCAGCGCGACATGAGCTTGTTATCGCTTATCAAGAGCGTCTCGCGGCCGAGGAAAAAGCTCGTGTCGCTCCGGCTCGTATCGAGGCCGTGGCGTTCCCTGCAAATCTCAAGCGCCTCGAGCACGTTGGGCACCTGCATGAAGCCGTAGCTCAAGGTGACTTGGTAGAATCCCTGCCCGAGCTCGCGCATGACTTCAACGCGCTGCTCGGCAGGCACCTCGGGGACGTGCTGCGTGTGAATCGACAACATGACCACTTGTTCGTGAAGCGTCTTGTTGTGCTTGAAGTGATGCAAGAGAACGGGCGGTGCTCCGTCCGGATTCGACGTCATGAAAACCGCCGTGCCCTTTACACGATGAGGTTTCGTGATCGTGAGGTCCGCCATGAACATGTCGAGCGGGAGCGTGTTCGCGAGAATTGCCTGGTAGAGCAGTTTGCGCCCTTTTTTCCAGGTCGTCATCATCAAGAAGATGAGCGCAGCAATCACCAGTGGCACCCAACCGCCTTCGTGAATCTTGGTCGCGTTCGCAAAGAAGAACGCCAAGTCGATAGCCAAGAACAGGA
>JAHFDY010000201.1 GCA_023248735.1 Myxococcales bacterium | reverse complement strand
GCTTCGTCAACATTGCCTTCAGCCACCTCTGCTTTTGCGAGGACCATGCGCAGAGCGGGCTCACCTCCTTGCCCTTTGCAGCCGCGGATCGCGGCTCCCTTGGCTTTCGCTCGTGCCCTGGGCTTTGTCACTTCGAGCGCGAGCGTGAGCGCCTCACAGCGAAGCGGATCCGTGCGTGGCATTGCGCCGATCAAAGCGGTGACCTCGGACGTCACTTGCGCGAAATCGCGCTCCTTCCGAAGGCTTCGCGCGCGATCGAGGCGCTGAACGTTCGTTAGTGTCAGACTGGCCTTGCCGCCGTGTGAACGAACGAGCGTTTTCGCGTCGTAAAGAATCTTGTCGATGTCCTTTACTCGCGACGAAAGCGGCGATGCGATGACATACTCGTCTGCCTGTTCGATCGCGGTGCCGAGACGCCGTTCGTCGAAGGGAAGCGCGGTCGCGAGCCGAACACGCGCAAGGGTGGCCTCCCCGAGTATGCCATCGCTGTTGTGACCGCGCCTAGATGCGAGCTCCCACGCGGTAAGCGCTTCCTCTTTCTTTCCAAGTTGCTCGAGGGCACGCGCGCGCAACGTTGGACCAAGCAGTTTCGAATCCGCCTCGGCTTGGTCGAGCCATCTCAGGATGGCCGAGGGATCGTTTGCGAGCGAGGGGACCTGCGCAAGTCTCCATGCGGCCGCCGTTCGTAGCTCGCAGCCCATTGAATCGGCGACCTTTTCCAGAAACGCGATCGCAGGGACGTAGTCCCCCCACGCGATCAAACGGGTGCCGACATCGTAACGCAACTTGCACAATTGCGCGGGCGACAACGACTTCTCCACGGATGCGAAAGCGGCCTGCAATTTGTCTGCATCTGTGGCTGCGCGCGCCTCTTGCACTGGCGCATACCAAGGTTCGCCCGAAAGCGGTGTGTACGATGCGGGATCCTTGACGTCAATCGCACTGGTGACGACGGCAGCATCGCTTCCCGAGTCCGCTCCCGCATCGGTCAACAAGATTGACCGTGCGTCGGGCGCCTGGCGAGCGCGTTGACACGAAGGCATAAGAAGGAGCGCGAGGAGGGCCCTCCACCTCAGCGAGGTCGCCATCGGTCCTCGAGTTCCTCGGCCTGCGCCTCTTCGAATCGCTTGTGTTCGGTTTTGGTCCATCGCGCCTGGTGCCTCTCGACTACTTCGGCTTCACGCTTCCGCGACGTGAGTTCCTCCACAGACACCTGCAACGCCTCCTCGGCTCGAAGGTGTTCCCGAGCAAGGGCCGTCTCGGCATTTCTCAGCGCTTCGGTTTTGCGAGCTGCGACGTGGGCCCATGTCCCGTGTTGTGACAAGTCAGCCGCGCGCAGCGATCCACGAGCGAGCCGCTCAGCCTGGCGCTCGCGCACGTCGGTGACGCTATCGACGTGCGTTCGGGTTGCAAGCGCTGCTTGAGCCGCGTCGGCTTTCGCGCGCCCTGCCACCGCCTCTTGGTCCTTTCGTGCAGCGGCCGCGACCTTGACTTGCGCGTCTCGCAAACCGGACAGAGTCGCAAGCGGGTAGCGGCGTGGCATCTCCGGCAAGCGTACTTCACCCTGTGCTCTGCGCCTACGGACACTGAACGGGACGCCTTCCCATGAACACGAGGCGCGGGTGCTTTGGGTCAAAATAAGTCTTGCTCGGCCCTACGTCGCTTCCACGTTTTTTCAGAGCTTCGATGACGGCTTCGCGCATGATGGGGCCGCGATCGTCGACGACGGCACCATCAGGTAGCTTGCCGAACATGCCGTCGCCGTCTTCCGCCAGATAGTCGGACGTGACGATCGTGAGCATGGCGTCATCCTTGATCGTTTCTCCGGCTCGGGCACGAAGCTCAACTTCGAGCTTGCTCCCGTCGCATTTAGCAATGGCTTCGAACGTTGAGATCGACACGATGCCCTTGGTCGACTTTAGCGATCGAAGAACCATTTGTTTGACCGCTCGCGCAGGCAGCCTCAGCGTGACCAAGCGGTTGTCGAACGGCATTATTTCATAAAGTTGACCGTAAAGGAGCTTACCTGATGGCAGGTGGGAGCGAATGCCGCCGCCATTCATGACGCCTAAGTCGGCGCCGGGCGTTGTGTCGCGAATCAAGTCGGCGAGTAGGTTGCCGAGCGGTGACTCATTGCCGTAGCCAGCCTTGAGTTCCTCAGGCGCGCTGACGTTGAGCTCCTCGTTGCGCTTCTTAGATGCCCTGGCGAGGGCATCGCTCACGATCGCAGCGACCGCGGGATCGGGCGCTACGTCTGCGCCCTCGTAAGGCGTGGTGATGCAGGTTGCATTGTCGTTGGTGCCTTCGGTTCGGTCATCGCTACCCCCGTGTCGCTTGCAAATCGACTGAGGCCTGTACACGTGTGAAAGGGTTACTTCCTTCGTCTTTGTATTGAGCGTGAGGTCAATTCGGCCGAACGCTTGGCCGCGTGCGAACGACTCGATGATCGGGATGCCAAAGACCTTGTGTGCGATCGCTTGGTGCGTGTGCCCGGCGACGATCGCGTCCACGAGGCCCACTTCGAGCTGCTGGGCGAGCTTGAAAATTTCGGAGTGCGCCTCGCAGCTTTCGAGCGATTCGGGGTCTTTCTGACTCTTGCAAGCGCCCCCGGCGTGGGCGGACACGATGACGATCGAAGCGCCACGCTTACGAAGCGCTTGAGCTTGCGCGGTTACGCTTTCGAGCAGCGGGCGGACGTCGAGCCCTGCGAAGTTGACCTTTGCGGTTGTGTGCGGCGTGTCGATAGAGGTGACGCCGATGATGCCAACGTTGATGCCGCCCGGTTGCACCAATATTGAAGGAGTAACGTTCGGCCAGCCGATGTTTGTGCCATGTTCAGTTACGTTTGCGCTGAGAAATGGAAACGTGGCCTCTGCGGCGCGCGCTTTGAGTGCGCCGCGGGTATCAACGCCCGCCGCTCGCGGATCGACGTCACCGACTGGGCCATAGTCGAACTCATGGTTTCCGATCGCCGCAGCGGTGTACCGGAGCGCGTTGTACGCATTGACGACGGAGGCGCCCTCACCCTGGTTTGACTCAATCGTGCCCTGAAACATATCGCCCGCGTCGATCAACACGACCGCGCCATCTTTCGCACGCGTCTTGCGAACGTTGTTCACGTACCCGGCGAACTCCGGCAGATGGTCGATGTGACCGTGCAGATCGCTCGTACCAATGATTGTGATCGTGGTGGTGGCAGACGCGTGCGGCGACGCGGCACGACGGTTCGAAAGGGGAGAAGGAGCGCACGCGACCGCCGCGGAAATGGTCAACAGAATGAACCAAGATCGCATTGGCTCTCTGGTATCGCGAACCGCCCCCGAAGGCGAGCCGAGATCTCGGCGCTACCTTTGGCTAGCGAACGGAGGACGCGACATAAGTGATCTTGGCGACCGGTCGCTGGGCGAGCGAGCTCGCGAAGGCGATTTGATCGATGTTCTTTGCGTCGATGCTCAACGAAACGTGCGCAAATCTGACGAATGCACCGTCCATCGTATCGACAACGAGTGGCGTCGTCGTGAGGGTCCAGGTCCACGCTCCACCGCTCGCGTGAACGCCGTAGCACACGAGCTCGGGATCCGTACTTACCGCGTTTTTCGTCTCTTCGAAGTCGATGCGAACTGTCGTGATGTCCGCGGGATCTTTCGCGTTTTTCGTCTTATCGGCGTCGGCCGTGAGGGCCGATCGTGCAGATTCCAGGCAGGGATTCAATCCCACCGCGCTGCTCGTGACCAATGTGATTTGCCCGACGTCGAGCCCTGGGTAGCCGGCGAACACCGTTGCGGGGCCTCGCGTCGCCGTCTTCGAGGGTGTTCTGAGATCGAAGGCCACGACGACGTGGTAGGTGTTTGAAAAAACAAACCGGTCAGCGGCTGGAAACGACAGCGCGAAGGTCTGCGAGACGACGACGGGCGCTACGTCCGAAGCGGCATCGGACGGGAGCGATGCAGCGCTACCTCCGCAACCGGCCTGCCAGCACGAAAGTGAGATCGAACAAGCGAGGAAAAGGCGGCGAAGAACCATGATCAGTCTCCAAGCAGATGGTTGCTTTCGAGCGGTAGCCGCCTAGCGCGCTACTTCGTCGTTGCGCTCAGAAGGGCTTGGTGCGTGCTACCATAGCCGGCGGTCAGATACATGCGGTACCGCCCGTCCTTGAGGCGAACGACCGTCGGATCGAAGAGGCCGGTGATGGTGGCATCACCCCATGCCGTGCGTTCGACGCGCGCGCCGGTGTCCTGTTTCCATCCGAGCCGATTTGCCGGCTCAAGATTCGTGAAACTGTAGATAGCTTGCCCGCCCTTCATCGCGAAGAGTCTTCGCCCACCGGTCGGGAGCGGGAGGCTCGAGATGTCGACGAATGCGTTGCTGCCGCCGCCAGCGTTATCGTCGCCAAGGACGTTCGTACCCTGAAACGTGAACGACAGGCCGTCGTCGGTGGAAAGCGCCATGCGCGTGTTGTTCTTTCCCTTTAGATCACCGAGGTAGAGCATGACGACCGACGTGCCGGAGACGAAGTGATCGTAGATCCCGGTTGTGCCGTTGTCCTCGGTCGCAGGTTGGTAGCGCGTGCCCGACTCTTGGTTGAAGGTGATGCCGTCGGTCGATGTGGCGCTCGTAAGTATGCCTGTCTGCGGATTGAGGATGTAACGACGCCAGGTGCCATTGGTGAGTTGGACGCGACTGGGATGGTTCTCAAACGTCGTGTAGCTCGACCCCGTCGGAAACGTGAGACCGTCTGGCGCGATGGAACGCACTTGCTTGCCCGTGCTGAAGGACTGGTAATAGAGATAAACCGAACCGTCGGAAGCGACGCCCGCTTTGCTGTTTGAAGCGTTGTCAACGCGAACGCCAGGGTCTGCATAAAAGGCAAGGTCGTTGACCGATGCGTCGGATGCGGGTGCGTCCGCCGCCGCATCAGCGCCCGCCTCCTGTGCCTGGCCGTCCGGTACTTGGCTGTCTTGCGCCTGAGCGTCTGTCAGACCACCACCATCTTGGGGCGTGGCGACCTCGTTCGAGCAACCCGCAAACAGACCCGCGACCAGTAAGAAGTATTTCATTTATCCCCCGCCGCGGAGCTTACCGTGTGCGCGCGAAAAGGGGAGGGTCAACCGCTCGATGCCGCCCATTCTTGCAACGATCGGACGCGCAAGCCCTCGCCGCGCGTGGCTTCGAGCGCGTCACAAGCTGCGACCGCCGCTGCGACGGTGGTGAAGTACGGAATATTGGCGAGCAACGTCTGCCGGCGCAATGCGTAACTGTCCTTGACCTCTTTTGCGCCGATCGTCGTGTTGACCACCATGGTGATGCTGCCATTGCGGATGGCGTCGACCACGTGAGGCTCGCCCTCGAGGACCTTGTTGATCGTTTCGACGGGAACGCGAGCGCGCGCGATGGCCGCGGCCGTTCCACGGGTGGCGACGATGTCAAACCCGAGGGCTCGCAGCCGACGTGCAACCACGATGGCAACGGGCTTGTCCTCATCGCGCACGCTGATGAACGCGCGCCGCTTCCTCGAGGGGTCCTGGAGCTTTTGCAATTCTTGTCCGCTCGACATCATGGCCTTTGCGAATGCGCGCGCGAACGTGTCAGCGATTCCCATGACTTCGCCCGTCGAGCGCATCTCGGGGCCAAGAATGGTGTCGACGCCTGGGAACTTCGAAAAAGGAAAGACGCTTTCCTTTACGGCAACGTGCGATGGAACGGCTATGTCCTCGATGCCAAGCTCATCGAGCGTGCGACCCGCCATCACCTTGGCCGCGATCTTTGCAAGTGGCCTGCCCGTTGCCTTCGACACGAAGGGTACCGTGCGACTTGCACGAGGGTTCACTTCGATGACGTAAATGTCGCTCCCTTTGATCGCAAACTGCACGTTCATTAAGCCAACGACGCCGAGTTCGAGCGCCATCATGCGAGACTGCTCTTCAATCGACAGCACTGTTTCGATCGGCAATGAGTGTGGCGGCAAGACGCTTGACGAATCGCCTGAGTGCACGCCCGCTTCTTCGATGTGCTGCATCACGCCGCCAATGACCGCACGCTTGCCGTCCGAGACGCAGTCCACGTCAACTTCGATCGCGTCTTTCAAGAATTCGTCGACCCAGATCGTCGGCGTACCGGCTTCCCTTGCGGCCTCTACGGCCATCGCGGCGTAGGTAACGAGCTCTTCTTCGGTGTACGCGATGATCATCGCGCGGCCGCCCAAAACGTAGCTCGGCCTGACGAGGACTGGATAACCGATTTCGCTCGCGGCTTTCACCGCTTCCTCAACGCTTCGCGCGGTGGCCCCTCTCGGACGCTTGAGGCCGAGCTTCGTGAGGAGCGCGTCGAACCGCTCGCGGTCCTCGGCCCGGTCGATCGCGTCGGCCGTTGTACCGAGGAGGCGCACGCCGTTCTCCTCGAGAGCCACGGCGAGTTTGAGTGGCGTCTGTCCCCCGAACTGAACGATGACCCCTTCGGGTTTCTCCTCGTTCACGATTGCAAGTACGTCTTCGAGGGTGAGCGGCTCAAAGTACAGGCGGTCCGAAATGTCGTAGTCGGTCGATACCGTTTCGGGGTTGCAGTTGACCATCACCGTCTCGAATCCGAGTTCTCGAAGGGCCAGAACCGCGTGCACGCAACAGTAGTCGAACTCGATGCCTTGCCCGATGCGGTTGGGACCGCCGCCGAGAATGATGACCTTCTTCTTGCCGTTTGCGGCTCCCGACTCGGATTCTGTTTCGTAGGTCGAGTAGAGATACGGCGTGTGCGCTTCGAACTCCGCGCTGCATGTGTCGACCCGCGCATAGACGACCTTGATTCCGTGGGAGAGCCGCGTCGCGCGAACGTCGTTTTCGCTCAAGTTCTTGAGGGTCGCGATCTGCCGGTCGGAAAAGCCAGAGCGCTTCGCTCGACGAAGCAGCGAGGGCGAAAGAGGCTCGGCGCTGAGGGCTGCCTCCAGCTCGACGATCGCGCGGATGTGCGCGAGAAACCAGGGATCAATTTTCGTGAGCGCGTAGATCTCATCGTTGCTGATCCCGACTCGCATCGCATCGGCAACGTGAAACAAGCGATCGGCGGTGGGTCGGCCGATGATCGCCAGCAGCGCGTTTTTCAGCTCGAGCTCACTCGGAGCAAGCAGTGCCTTCGGTGGCTCCGGTTCGGGTGCATCCATGCCCAGATCGCGCGAGCGAGAGGGTCGTTCGGAAAGGCGTCGATAGTCGACGCGCGCTACCAATGAAGTAAGGCCGTCTTTCCCGGTCTCGAGTGACCGCGCCGCTTTTTGCAGCGCTTCCTGAAATGTACGGCCGATGCTCATCACTTCGCCGACGCTCTTCATCTGAGTGCCAAGCGTCGTCTCCGCACCTGGGAACTTTTCGAATGCAAAGCGTGGCCACTTGACGACGACGTAGTCGATGACAGGTTCGAACGCGGCGCTTGTTTTGGTGATGTCGTTCGTGAGCTCGTCAAGCGTGTAGCCAATCGCGAGTTTGGCCGCGATCTTTGCGATCGGGTAGCCGGTGGCCTTGGACGCGAGCGCACTCGAGCGGGATACGCGCGGGTTCATCTCGATGACGTAGAAGCGACCGTCAACCGGGTTGACAGAAAATTGAACGTTCGATCCACCGGTCTCAACACCGATTTCGGTCATGACGGCGCGCGCCGCATCACGCAGACGTTGGTACTCACGATCGGTCAGGGTCATCGCTGGCGCGACGGTGATCGAGTCACCCGTGTGAACACCCATCGGATCAAGATTCTCAATCGAGCAGACGACGATGAAGTTGTCGTTCTTGTCGCGGATGACTTCGAGCTCGTACTCTTTCCACCCGAGTACGCTCTCCTCGATGAGCACTTCGCACGTGGGCGATTGCGACAGAGCCCAAAGCACCTTGGCTTCGAACTCTTCTTTCGAATAGGCGATGCCGCCGCCCGTTCCCCCCATC
Organism: Myxococcales bacterium; assembly: GCA_023248735.1. Taxonomy (GTDB): domain Bacteria; phylum Myxococcota_A; class Polyangia; order Polyangiales; family Polyangiaceae; genus JAHFDX01. Next base: position 28 of record JAHFDY010000201.1, on the reverse strand, counting down.
GTGAAAGACGGGCGCAAGATGGCAGGAA
>JAHFDY010000200.1 GCA_023248735.1 Myxococcales bacterium | reverse complement strand
TGCGGAAGCACCTCATCCGCACGATCCAATCGCACTTCACTCCTCACGCAGCTTCGGAGCATCGACTCGAGCTACCCGAGCGCGCCGTGCATAACGGTGACGCGTCACTGAATCGTTTTGGTTAGGTAATTCCCGAGGGCGCGCCTTAACCGGTGCCGTGAGACTTCCGTACTCGACACTACGAGCTAGCCGTTGCGCGATGCTCGAGGTTTTCCATATTGGGAGAGTCACATGAAAGTTCTCACGTTCGCCGGACTCGTTTGTGTAGGCATTGCTTCATCTGCGACTGCCTTGGCGAACACTCCAACCGCCCCGACGAAGGCCCCTGCTGCCGCTGTTGTGACTCCAACCGCCCCAGCGAAAGCGCCGGCGCCAGCGCCTCCCGCCTACACAGACCCAGAAAATACGGCATGCAAATGGAACGGAAATCCATACGACGAGAATGGCAATCGGTATGTTCCGAAGAAATCGTGTCAATTGTACACGAATACATTTGTGTTCGGCGCCAGCCAGAAGAAAGAAATTCACTTTGTATGCAAGGGCGACACGACGATTATTTTTGAGGCAGACCTAGAAGCGGCCGTGACCAAACTCAGCCTTGTTCAGAAGGTGAATGGTTGCTCGCCCGAACAGGCATCCTCGGGCCCTGCGAAGGCCAAATGCACAGTCACATCCAGGTCGGTTGCAGGCGGATATTATTACAACGTCGAGATCAAGGAACCGGGCAAGGGATCGCAGACGCTTTCAGCCGGAGATTTTTGGAACTCGAAACGCAGTCAAGAGGAGAAGTGTCGCTCCTTTGCGGCATCCGGGAAGTGTATCTGCGACGTCAAGTAGGGGCGCGTTTGTAACGTAACGAGTTACAAATATTGCATCCGAACCATGCCTCGATCGCCTCAGGTGCTCAGCGACGACAAACGGCTCACGTCTTCTGATTGTAGTTCGTGCCTTCCAGCGTAATCACGTTCACCTTAGAACGCGTTTCACCCACGCTTGTGATGTACACCGCCGGCTGATCTTGAACCGGGCAGACCTTCTCGCAAGCGCCGCAACCGATGCACAGCGTTGGATCGACGTGAGGCCTCTGAAGCTTCACGGTCTTCATCGGAGGTGCTGACCCGTCGGGGCCGAAGTTCGCGTCACGCATTGGCGCGTGATCAACTTCTTCGACCCAGATGGCCTTCGGCGACGTGGGGCAGAACTCTTCGCATACGATGCATGGCGTTCCCATCGACCAGGGAAGACAGCGGCCAATGTCGTAGAAGGCGGTGCCGATCTTGATAGGTGGAATGCCGATGCCTTGCTTTTCCTTCTCGGTGATCTTTTGAATTGCGCCGGTCGGACACACTTGGCCGCAAAGCACACACGAGTGCTCGCAGTAGCCAACGCGTGCGATGAGGATCGGCGTCCACAGCCCCTCGACACCGGCTTCAAAAAAAGCGGGATGAAGCGCGTTGTTCGGACACACTTTCATGCATTCGGCGCATCGGATGCATCGCTCGAGAAAGGCGCGCTCCTCGACGGATCCCGGTGGGCGAATCACCTTGGGGTGGTAGTTCACGTCGAGAGCGTCCGCGATGCGCGATCCCGACATGAAGACCGCGCCAGCCCCCACTGCGGCAAGCGCGGTGCGCCGGTCGGTGTCGGGCTTCGTGATGGCACTCAGCCGATTCGGTAAGAAGCGGAACTTAATAACGTCTTCAGGACACGCGTTCTCGCAGTTGAGGCACATGTGGCATTCGTCTTGTCGCCACTTGACGCCACCTTGTGGACTGTCAGCACCTTGGCAATTGACGAGGCACAAATTGCAATCGGTGCACTTTGCATGGTCTTTCTCCATGCCGAAGAGCGCGAAGCGCGAGAACACTCCGAGGAACGCGCCGAGCGGACAGAGCACCCGGCACCAGAACCGCGGGATGAAGCGGTTCATGAACAGAACCGCAGCGAGCAAGAACAAGATGAACCACGTCTGGTGGAAGTAGAACTGCTTGTTCTGCCAGACCGTCTTTGCGAGAAAATCTTGCGTGCCGTCGGCACTTGATTGGACCACGCGCGAGCCGACGTTTTGTGCAAGGCCAAGCGTGCGTCCGCTGAAGTACTGTGCGGCGGGGATGACGCCGAGACCGATCGATCGGACTGCGATGCAAATCGGATCGAACATGCCGCCAATCGCGCTGCCAAAGACGCTCGCGACCAGGAACGCGTACATCAGGTAGTACTTCACGCGTTGGTAGGCGTGCGTCTTGTTCGCCTCAACGCGCGATCCACCACGACCATACCTGCTCGGCATAAGCCAGGCGAAGAAGTGGTGCAACGTTCCGAAAGGGCAAATCCAACCGCAGAACACGCGCCCGAAGACAAGCGTGAGCGCAAGCAATCCGACGCTCCACAGGAGACCGCGATACACGGTGTGCGTGGACAGCAGCGTCATGGCTGCGACGAACGGATCGGCGAGGAGGAATCCCTCGACGGGCAGCGGCATGCGAATGACCGTGTCGGCCTTCGCGGCGAAGCTCCCGCGGAATCCTGTTTGAAACAGGAAGTACATGAAGAGCGCGAAGAAGAAGACCTGCGAAAACCGTCGCAACCACATCAGTGCGCGGATCGATTTTCGGGCGGGGATTCCTGATCCCGAGAGTTTTGGGTCGATCTTCTTGGGCTTGCTGGGCGCCCCTGGAAGGGCAGATGCCACCGCACTCGCAGACGCCCCCTCGTCGCGTGGATTGCCGATGCCAAGCAACTCACCCAGTTGCGAAAAGCGCGCAGCACTTGCCGATCGCATCTTGCCCGCGTCTCTGGCGGGCGTGGCTTTGACCGAGGTGGTCTTGCATGCGCACGCGTCTGAGCCGCAGTCCTTCTTTGCCGTTTCCTCGATCTTCGGCGCGATTTCGGCAACAGGGTTGACTGTCAACAAAGTTGCACGATCGATCGGATCCACAACGCCAACGCGACCCGTTTTCCACGGGATGGGCTCGACCTCCGCATGCCCGGGATGGTGCAATTCGGCGTCGAGCCGATGCACATCAAGTCCCACTTGGGCGTGCGGTGTTTCTTGCGTGCGCATGACCGGTTTAGACCTCTGCCCGCCGCAGATTCTCCCAATACATCGTACCGAGTCCGCGTTCGTGGCCCATCTTGACGTACGCAAGATTGTCTCTGTGCTGACCGATCAACGTTGCGCCAAAAGCATCGATGGCCACCTGGTCAACCGAGGCGATGATCGTGTGCATGTCTTTTGCGTCATCAATGTTGCCGCCTTGCGGACCATTGCGCATCAGCACGCGGATCGCATCGACGATATTGAGCGTGGGGCGCATGAAGGTGGCGAGATCGGCAATGGAGGTGTCGATGTTCTGGTGAAGGCGGTTGCGACGGCCACCGAGTACGCCGTACCAATTTTTCATGGCTGCGGTGTACTTGGCGAGGTTGTGGTGCTTCGCGACCGGAACGTTGATGACCTTATCGGCCTCGACCAATGTGGTGAAGACGGGCCACTCGTCGAGGACGTCCCCTTTGAGGCGCATGCGGCGAAAGCGGTGCTCAGAGGGCAGAATCACTTCGGCGCCAACTCCATGGGCGGCGCGCCAAATGCCCGAGCGTTGGAAGCACCGGTTGGGATCGTTGCAAGAGCCATCCGCAACGATCACTTTCTTCGCTCCCGCTTCGTAAACGAACTTGACTACCGCCGCAATCACGTTGGGATTCGTATTGGCGGCGTGGACGGGCATGCGGTCCCAGCCGATGTTGGGCTTGACCACCACGATGTCGCCGCGACTGATGAAGCGCTTGAACCCGCCGAGAGCGTCGACAGCGCGCTTCACGAGTGTCTCGGGCGTCGGAATCTCCTCGTCGGTTGCGCCAAGGGGAGCGCGGGCAATCGCTAGCTCCGCGAACTCTGCCCGTTTTTCGGAACGATCCTTCAAGCGGTAGTCGCGCACCTGGCGAACGCTGTTCGACTCGGCGATACCGAAACCACCTTGGTCCCAAGTGAGGCGCCCGAGCACGGCCGACGCAGCGATGACGCCCGTTGCAGCCCCAACACGCGTGATCAACTCGCGTCGTGTCGACGGAAGCCAAACGCGCGAGGCGGATTCGGGTTTCTTGGGGTCGCTCACTCGAACACCATTTCTATAGCTGCCCTGAAAAACACGGCAAAAAACCGCACCAAGGGCTTCATTAACTTACCACCGTTCGCCCATCCACGAAAGCCGAGCGACCAAGTTCCTTTTTCGTATGCAAACGTCCCAGGTCGGCTCGACGAACGATGCGCGGCTGCTAAGAGAGGAGTCGGGGATTGCTGAGGGTAGGAACGGGGACCACATGCGTACGCTCGATCGCGCGTTCTTGGAACTGAATCGCGTTTTTCTAGGCATTTTGCACAATCAACCGCACGGCTCGCGAAAAGCCCTTCAGCCGGGTAGTGTGCCCGCGATTGGCAACGTACGATCGTTCGACCACGCGCATTCTGCAGGGGCCGCTGGTGCTCGAGATAGCGCGCTTTGGCGTACCGCTCGCGCTTGGGATGGTGCTTCAGACTCTGTTCAACCTGGTGGACGCTTACCTCGTCGCGCATCTGCCAGTAAGTGAAGCGAACGCTGCAACCGGCGCGCTCGGATTCTGCGACCAGCTCGCCGCTTTGGGTACGATTGTAAGCTACGGCATCTCCACCGCAACGAGCGCAGTCCTCTCTCGGCACCAGGGCGCCGGCCGCAAGGAGGAGGTGCAGCGTGCGGCGTGGCAATCGCTGCTTGCGGTAAGCGCGCTCTCGCTCGTTTTTGTCGTCGTCGGGCTCGCGTTTGCGGGTCCTCTTGTGCGATTCGCGTTTGGAGCCAAAGGGGACGTCGCCGCGATTGCAACGCGGTACTTGCGCGTCGTTGTGACTGGGAGTTTCTCGATTTTCTTTCTGCTCCACCTCACAACGATTCAGCGCGCGCTCGGGTCGGCGAAAACACCTGTGGCGCTGCTGGCGATCGGCAATGTCATCAATTTGTTCCTCGCAGTGTTACTTATCTTCGGTGACGGGCCGAGGCCGGGCATGTTCGCGTGGGGGATTCCGATCGCGCGCGCCCTGCACATCCCCCGCATGGGCATGATGGGTGCCGCATGGGCAACCGTCATTGCGAGGGCACTCGTACTCCTCCCCATCGTGTGGATCACGATGCGCCGCTTTCCCGGTATCTTCACACCGCCAGATTCACCCGGAATTGATCGCCGTCGCATGAGAGAGCTGCTGACGCTGGCGTGGCCTTCGAGCTCACAATTCGTGCTCCGCATGAGTGGCATGATTTTCGTTCATTCGCTCGTGGCGAGGTTCTTTACGACCGAAGGAACGCAGACGGCCACTACGGCGATGGGGCTCGTCTTTCGTATCGACTCAATGGCGCTCTTTGTTGCGATGGGTTGGGGCAGCGCGGCTCAAACGTTCGTCGGACAAAACTTGGGCGCGGGGCTTGTGGAGAGGGCGCGATGGACGGGTTGGATCACGGGCGGATACGATGCCCTTACCAACGTTGCCTACGTTGCCCTGTTGCTCGGCCACGCGCTGTGGGCGCTGAGCTTCTTTAGTTCCGACGCCGCTTCGCTTGCGATTGCGATTCGGTACGTGGCATTGGTGGCGCCGTCATACCTGGGTCTTGGCTTCGGCATCGCGCTCGGCAATGCGATGGCCGGCGCAGGCGCAACAAAGCGAACCATGGCGCTCGATGCGACGCTCGTCATGCTGATTCAAATACCGCTTTGTGCGATCGGTTTGGCGCAAGAGCGCTCCCTTGATCGCCTCTTCATTTGCGTCGCGCTTTCGAATTGGATTGGCGCGATCGTCTACACGATCGCCTACGCGAGGCCTTCATGGCTGAAGCGACGCGAAGAAGGCCCCGTGAGTGTGTAACTCGAGGGTGTTCATTTCCCTCGACCGTGTCCGGGTCCGACGATGAGCTCCATCTTCGCGGCCCCATCGAACTGTTCGACGTGCGGAGGGTGGTGACACGTAAGGCACATCGACTGCTTCGGACTGCGCTCGATTGAGGTGCGATCCGTGGGATTGGCTCGGTGCTTCGAACCGGGCCCGTGGCAGGTTTCGCACTGCACATCCTTGAACGCGTCGACGTACGTCACTGTGCTGCCGCCCGGCAATTCGTAACCGGTTACGTGACAACTGACGCATTCGAGGTTGAACTCCTTGAACTGTGTCGAAAGCGTTGCGTACGCCTTCGCATGTGCCGTCTTGTCCCAGAATTTCTTGGCAGACTCGTGGCAGCCAGCGCATGCCTCGACACCGATGTAACTCGCCTGTCCCGATTCGGCGACCCTGGGTTTGCGATCAGCAAACGCGGTCCGATTGTGTTCGTTGACCTTCTTGTAGAATGCACGCATCGCCTCTTGTGTCGCTTCGTCTGAGCCGAGCTTTGCGCGCACCTCTTTCATCGTGAAGCGGAAGAAGCTGCCTTTTGCTGGCGGTGGCGCAACGTCGAGCGCGTCACGCTCCTTTTCTTTTCGCTCGAGGTCTGCCTTGCGCGCGACGATGTCGGACTGGCTCACCTTGGGGTCCTTCTCCCAGTTGGCGATCTTCACTCGAAGATCGTCGATTCCGCGTGTGAGCTCATGCCGGCGCTGAGCGCGCTCGACACCGGTCGCATCCGCGAAGCGAAAACCGCCGTCACGCACATGCAGATCGAGCACTCCGACCGTTTGCAGGTGGTTCGCAGTTTCGACAATGAGCACGTCGCCGATGCGCTCGATCGGCGGCGCCGTGTCGTTGACGTCGGTTTGAGAACGCTTCTTCCCCACAACAACGAGTGACAGCTCCGGAACAAGCTCGGCCAGACGCTTCGCTTCGCCGCGATCGATCGCGACGAGAGCGACGACCACTTGTGCGCCCTTGCGCTTCAACTCGGTGAGTGCGGTTTTCGTGGCAGCAGTCACATCCGCGGGCGCGGACTTCGCCGTGATCGCGATGATCCCCAACTTCACGCCACCCACTTCACGAACCGAAGTCGTCAGTCCGGTAACGATCGATACGCCACTCGAATCGGCAAGTTTTTTGACTAATTCATCGCCACCCGCCCAATCGTTTTCCCCAAAGGCCGCGCCCACCAACCCGAGCTTCTGGAGCGAGACCGCGATGGTCTCTGCCTTGGCCTTGTCTTGTTCGATGCGGTCGCCTTTCAGCTCGGGATCCATGAAGAAGGTCGGACCCGAGGCGAGAATCGCTGACGCTGGTGCTCGCGCGCGCTCACTGCGAATGAACGCCCCCAGGTGATCCATCCCGCCGAGCTGATCCTTGGAACAACCGCATGGTTCCAGCGCCCCCGCGAGATTCGAAACGACGTACAGCCTCAGCGTCGGACTTCCTGCTTCGGATGACGGCGCATCGATTGTTGCGTGCGTCGCACGGCAACCTTCGCACGCGTAGAGGCCGGAAACGAGCAGGGCGAAAGCTAAAGCCGAAAGAACGGAGCGCTTTATGTTCATGAGGTTCTCGGTCTCATCTGATTTGGCCGACTGGTTGTGGCGGGTATAGTCTATTCTTTCTACGCGATGAGCGACGACCTCCCGCCGCACCGGGGTGTACCTAGTCCCCTGCAAGGAGGTCCCGTCGAGTTTGGGCCCTATTGGCTCGACGCGCGCCTCGCTGTCGGTGGAACCGCGGAAGTCTATCTCGCGAGACCGCGAGACCTTGACGCGGAGGGCCCCGGAAGGCTCGTCATCAAACGGCTACTGCCCCATTTTATGCAAGACTCCGAAGGTCGCACGATGTTCGAGCGCGAAGCCCGTCTTCACAAGGCGGTCAAGCATAAGAACGTCGTGACCGTATTTGGGTCAGGCGCGGCCGACGACGGCGAACCTTATCTCGCGATGGAGTTTATCGACGGTGTCGATTTGTATCGGCTCCTGCGCCGCATGATGCAGGAGAGTCAGGTCCTGCCCATCGATGTCGCAGTGTGGATCGCGGGTGAGGTGCTCGACGGATTGGCAAGTGCGCACGGCGCAAC
>JAHFDY010000199.1 GCA_023248735.1 Myxococcales bacterium | reverse complement strand
CAACGCCCGCAGCTGGCTCAACTTCGAAACGTCGGCCATTCCTGTATCGCTCAGTTTCGCGCCCCAGAGAGTCAGCCAGCGCAGCTGACTCAGCTTCGAAACCTCGGCCATACCCGCGTCGCTCACGTTCGTGCGGTCTAGATTCAACACCCGCAGCTGACTCAGCTTCGAAACCTCCACCATTCCCGTGTCGCTGACTTCCGTGAAGCGCACATTCAAATTTCGCAGTTGACTCAGCTTGGCAACGTCAGCCATGCCAGAATCGCTCACTTTCGTGCCGTGCAGAATCAACACCCGCAACTGACTCAGCTTCGACACGTTCACCAATCCTGCGTCGCTCACAGTGCCCGCCAGATTCAACTCACGCAGTTGACTCAGTTTGGCAACGTCGACCATTCCTGCGTCGCTCACTTTTGTGCCGGACAGATTCAACACGCGCAGCCGACTCAGCTTCGACACCTCGGCCATACCCGCGTCGCTCACATTCGTGCGGTCTAGATCCAACTCACGCAGCTGACTCAGCTTGGCGATGTCGGCCATTCCTGCGTCGCTCACTTTCGTGTCCTCCAGATTCAATTCTCGTAGCTGGGGCATTGTCGCGACGATTTCTGTCAGGTCCGAGTCTGTTGTCTGCGACACCAGCCGAACGCGTTCCAGCTTTCGCGCTGCTGGTCTTTTGAGCAATTCACGTTGCGTCGCTTCGCCATCAGGGCAGAACACGATCCCCTCGCGATTGAGCCAATCGACGAATGCTAAGTTCTCGAGGCGGCTTGCGTCTCGCACGAAAACGCGCGCTCGCGGCTCCACCTCGCACGTTGCCCCTCGGTCGCACGCTAGCTCAAGGTGATCAAAATCGATCGTATCGAGCGCTACGTCCCATTCGCGCTTGATCACGCGGGGCGCGTCGCTATCCCATTTGCGATCTTCTGGATCACTCTCGACATCTGCCGCGATCGCGCTCGCGTGCGTCGGCAATACGTCAACGGGCTTGACGAGCGGCTGCGACGTTGCCGGCATGCAGCCAATCGACGCCAACAGTAGGAGCGCCGTTGCGGCCATCTGTCGCTTCATGTGACGTCCGTGTTACACGCATCTGCGCTTGCGCAGCTGTTCCTTCGACTCCCTTCGGCGGAGTCACGTACCCAGTGACGAAGGACACTCCTACCTCGCCCGACGAAGTGCGAGCGGATTCTCAAACAGCTGATCGATATTTCGACGAGAGCCGTCTCTATATGAGACAGCATCGTTTGGAGGTGCGCGTGGATCGTCGCTTGGCTCTTGTTGGATCACTCTGGATGACACTGCTGGGCTCTGCGCGCGCCTCGGCAGCCGTGCCGGCGACGGTGCTCGCGGTCGGTCAGTGCGACCCTTCGCTCAAATCCACGGAAGCGTGGTTCGCGACGGAGCTTCGGAAGCAAACCACATGGCTCAAGCGCACGGCCGATGACCCCAAGACGCGAGCGAGCGCAGCCGAGGAAGCGTGGGTTCTGGCGCTCCGAATTCCCGCGAACGTTGCGGCGCTGAAGGCGCGGGGTGTGACGCTCGGTTCGGTACAAGAGCGCTGCCTCAAGTCCGGGGTCATCCTCCGGTTGGTGACCGAATCGACGGTCGCGGTTCCGATAGTCAAGCCAGTGAACTTACCGATTGGCGTTCCGCCGATGGGGCCAGTTCTACCTGTGCCGCGAAATGTAACGATTGCGGTGCATTTGATGTTGTCGTGTCAGGTTGAACGCGTGGATCCTCGAGCTTCGTTTACGTTCAATGCCGTCTTGGGCGCTCGGCGCGTCGCTCTCAACTTCGTTCCTGGCGCGGAGGAGCCCGATGCGTATGGAAGAACGGTCGTCACCTACACGGCGACGGGCACATTTGTTCCGGGGTCTTATGCGATGCGCCCCGGCGGTGATGCTCGCGTCACAGCGATGCGCATGCGCAGTTGGTCGCCGGGTCCCTTCAGCAGCTATGTCGACTCGCGTGAGTGCATGCGGCACGAGCGCCGTTTCGAGGGCAGGGACCTCACAGTCACCGAGGAGCCGCACGAAGTTTATCTCGATTTGCGCAATGCGAATTTCGGTGCAGCGCTCGTCATTACCGATCAGTCGCGGTGGGTGCACATCAATGGCGACCTGTTGTCCCCGCGTGGCGCGTCGTTGCCACCACCCTCACCGGTTTGCGCGAAGCAGCGGTGCCCTTGAGATCTTCGCGGTCTCGCAACGTCAATCGTTGATCAAGTGAGACGAAACGCGCATCACTGGGCTTGAGCCTTTAGCTTCGTCGCTGCTGCCGCTGCATCTTTGATCGCGCTCTTCTTGCGCGAAGTCTCGCTGGTGATTCTCGCCATGTTGTCCGCGTCGAGCTTCGCAAGCTTGTCAGCCGGAACGCCTGTCATTCGCTCGCGCCATGGCTTCTTCGTTTTTTCGTTCTCGAGATTGGCGAGGTCGACGCTGAGCCGGGAAACATTATCAAGGTAACCCACGGCCTTATGCGCACTTTCGAATTTCTTGCGCACGGCCTTGTCACGAATGCCGTGCGCGTACCAATCGAGCAACGTTGTATCCGCGGCGTCGGCGATCCACCTCGTTCCTTCTTTGCGAAGAATGTCCTCTTCGCTCGTGCTTGCCCCGTACACCAAACTATAGAGCAGGGAGCGCTCCTTCTCGAACACGCTCTTCATGCTCTCGACTTGATGGTACTCGTCAGGCTGCGTCGAACTGGCGATATCGTATCGAAGTCGACTGCGAAACGCGTGCAACTTCGCATGGAGGTCGAAGGCATCGTTCAAGATGGCGAGTACAAGCGCCTTGGCCTTGCCCGGAGTACGAAGGTTGAATCGAAGGGGTGCCTTCGAGAGGTACTGAATCTGTACTTCACCTTCTTTGCCTTCCTTCGTTTTGATCCGAACGAAGTTGTAAGTCGTGACGTTGGCGCTTTTTTGATAGGCCTCAGCAGACACGAGTGTGAGGGGCTCTCCGGCGTAGATCCAGGTTCCTCGCGCATCTTGCGTGGTGCCCGCAAAGACCTGTTTGCCAACGAGGGCCGGCACGTCTTTGAACCCGATGGCTTCAAATGCGCCTGCCTGTACGGACGTGAGCGCCAATGCTGCGAATGTCGCGAGTGAAGTCGCCTTGATCATGAAGCCCCCTAACGATTTCGAAGTACGTGCGCGGCGTCGCGTCCTAGCTCTGCCGCGCCAACGCGACGTCCCTGTGAGACGACGTATGCGACGCGGTATTCACCTAACACTGACCGAAATGCGTGGCTTAGCATTGGGCGCCAAACGAGGCGCGATGAATCGGGTGCACGCTGCTCGGCGCGTGCTAGCCCTCCGTCAAACGTGTGGTTCGGGGGCAGCAAAAGAGGTAAGCGATGACAGCCCACATCCTTGACCGACCGGTGTGGAGTGCCCTCAGCACGCGCCAATTCGCGTTCGGACTTGGCGGGGATCACGCACGGCGGTTCGCCGTGGATATCGGTCCGCTGACGTCAGCGCGTGACGACAGCGTGGAGAGTCTCGCTGCGCTCGGAGATCTCGTGCCGATCGCCGGCACATTGTTGCTGCTTCAGGCGGACGCGATCATGCTTCCGCGCGGCATTTCTGCGTTGTCGACCGCGGATGGCGTACAAATGGTTGCCGAGCAGCTCGCGCCTGTTGCCAGCGATTCGCGCATTGAGCGGCTCACCGAAGCCGACACACCGGCGATGCTTGCGTTGGCGTCGTTAACGAACCCCGGCCCGTTTGCTGCTCGTACGTCCGACCTCGGCGAGTTTTGGGGCGTAAAGGATGGCGCGTCGCTCGTTGCGATGGCAGGAGAGCGGATGAAGCAGAATGGGTTCACCGAGGTGAGTGGCGTCTGCACGCATCCCGATGCCCGCGGACGCGGCTTCGCGCGAGCGTTGTCGGCGACGGTAGCGGGGCGCATTCTCGCACGCGGCGATGTTCCGTACCTTCATGCGTATGCGACGAATAAGGCGGCGATCGATCTTTACGAGTCGCTTGGATTCCGACTTCGTTGCCGAATGAACGTCGCGGTCATCGGACGCGTTTAGCGCGGAGGGTCTAATCTCAACGGCAATACGAAGGCTCGTGCTGCACGAGCGCTCTGCACTTAGCCGACGTGCAATACGCGGAGTCCTAGACGATGATCGCCTGTGCGGCAGCTCGAGCGGAGATACGCGTCAGGTCCACCCAATCGGCGCCGATATGTCCACCCAAAGTGTAGCTCAGCGATATTCGTCAACGTCCGGAACAATCCCGATTTTTCGTGAAAAAAGAGAAATCGGGGTTCAATGGACCGAACGTTGCGATTCACCGTCATCGAGGAGTCCGAATGAAACACACTGCCTTCGCCCTGGTCTTCGTCGCCGCTTGTTCAACCTCAAACGGTTCGGTCGTGGGCGACGCCCAAACAGACTCACCCGTCTCCGATGCTGGCGTGACAGATGGTGGCGATGCGGCGGTCGACACTCCAACGCGCATCTACGCGACGTTCTCCACCCACAACGAACAGAGTAACAACTTGCCGTGCAAGGACGTCGTCGATGCAACGAAGCCGGATGAGTACCTCGCCAACCGAACGGCAACGATTGCGTTCGCGAAAGCCATATCGGACGCCGGTGGCGCTTATGATCTGATGAGTGAACTGAGCTACATCGAACAGATCAACCTGTTCGACAAGGGGAGCGTGCTTGACGCAACAGGCGGCAAGAATTTGCTCAAGTATCTTAACGAGTTTGCTCCCGGCAAGGTCACCGTCGACATGCACAGTCACGAGAAGACCGGTGTTGGAGGGTTTAACAGCGCCGATGTCGCCGAAGCGCTTGAAAAGCTCGGCGTACCTCCAAACGGACTCGTGGGTGGCTTCATTGCCAATCCATCGACCGATGAGAACTGGACGCGTCTTCGCAAGCCACTGAAAGCCGTTCGCTCGAGCTACGAATGGACCGCGTCCGTTTTGTGGGGTGGTGGCTCGAGTCTACACGTGGACGATCCGTCGGCTTCCGGTGTGTGGCGGCCGAAGTCGCCCGACGAGTTCTTGGTCGATGATGCGACGCAGACGCTTCCGAACATCGGCGGCTATGCCGACATCACGAGGTCAGACTACGCAACGCAGCTCAACACGCTCCTCGACCTCCTCAAGAGCGACAAGCTCGAGAAAAATCGCATGTACACCATCACGCTGATGAGTCAGCAGTGCGACTTTCATCGGGATCCATCGATCACCGAAACGGCGAAGGCGACGATCGCGGCGCACACGGCCGATGTCGCGGCAGGGCGCCTCGTTTGGATGACGTTGCCCAACGTGCTCAACGAGTGGAAGACGGCGTACAAGAGTCAACCGGTGATCTTACCGCACGAGCGTTAGTCAGTTTTCGAGCGCGCGATCGTGTGAGTAGCTGTCGCGCGCTCAATCGTCGCTGTGCTTACGGAATGTGTCGGCAGCCCATGGGTGGGGTGCCATCGCAACATAGTCGCTCCGTGCAGTAGACCGTTCGGACGCCGATCACAAAGGTGTGCGGCGATTCTTGATACGAATAGTCTTCTGTGCCGCAAGCCACCGTATGCTCGACCACGTCGTCGGCTGCGCACGCGGGGGGTTCAGCGGACGGTAGTTCGTCTGGGGGATCAATGGTGCCCGGAGGCGTCACGCCGGGAGGGGCGCCGCCGCCGGGAGGAGGCTCAGGAACAACCTGGTTGCATAGATACTGGCTGCCCGCATAAGCCGCGAGTCCGAAGCCAATGGCCACAGTGGGAACCAGCACCACCGCACTCACGGTTCCGACGAGCATCACCAATGCGCCGCCAACATACATTCCTGTTGCGGTGGCCGACGTTGCCGTCGTGATCACACCTCCGAGCGCCGCCGCCGAAGAAGCACCGGTCAGGCCCCAAAGCGCGGTGTACTCCAAACTCAGGATACCCGCCCCCGCAGCGAGTGAGCACAATGGGTTACTCGTGTAGTCGAGGGGCGCTCGACCCAATCGATGATCTTCGACATAGACGACGGATCCAAGCGCGCTATAGCCCGTGACGAGCACCGGCTTCCCTGCAATCGCGAACTCTGAAATGGTGCGACCCGCGTCGATTTCGCTGTACGTCACCGCTCTCGTCACGGGGTCGACGAACCGAGTCGTAAGATTGACTCGGGTCTCGTTCACCCAACGCTTCGTCAGGCGATTCCACGATCCAGGCGTGATCGCAAAGCGTGCCGAAGCAACGAAGCTCTTCACGCAAAACGCTTGGCCGGCTGAGCAACCCGTTTCCTCGGTCACGAAGAAGGTGAACGCCTTTCCGGTCGCCCGTAGTTCAGAGAACTGAAAGGTGCAGACGTTATCCGTGCGCGATTGCTCATCGCATCCGGTCCAGCCGATTAATGTCGCTCCTGGTGTTACGAATCGTGCAACGTATTGATCGGTCACGTAGTTGCCGGCATGCATGACGGCTATCGGCGTTACCACTTTCGTTCCCGTAGGTCCGGTTGGAGTCGCGCCCGCTTTGCCAGGCGGTCGCGTTGGAGAGGTGAGCAAGCTGTCTTGGGACGTTCCAACGCTCTCTGAATTTGCACCGCCCGAGCAACCGGGCGCCGCCATCGAGATTGCTGCGAGCGCACACACCAACGGGGATCGTCCAATACGCTGGACCAAAGTACGATTCGACATGATTCTCCTGAGGAAACCGACGTAACAGGTCGCGTGATCGCGCCCCGCGTGGTGGGTACGAGCAAGCCTCACGCCAAGGCATGGAGTGGCGAGACTCCCAAAATTTGTGGCCTTATCCTGCTCGCGCTTGGGGGCGAACGGGCGTAACACGCGTAACCTGAGCGTAACGTGCAGTAGCGCTACCTTCACGCACCTTCCGGAGAAGCCCGTTGGAGAATCAAGACGCTCGACCGAGCCAAAGTCCCGAGCCGCCCAACAAGAAGAACGTCATGCGCGCGCTTGTCGTGCTGCTGCTCGGCGTGGGGCTCCTTATCGCCTCGTTCGCGCTGTACCGGCGTTGGAAGAGCGCCAAGGAGTGGAGTCCTCCAAGCGGTGATCCTGCGTTCTCGGCGTCGCTCGATGAGGTCTCACGCAAATATCCGCAACTGAAAAGGTTCCTTGACGATCCAAAGTACGCGAGCGTGCTGAAGGAGTTCGTCGCTGCCTATCACCAAGGTGGAATCGACGGCGCCAAGCGATTCGCCGTCGATCGCGGCTTCATGAACGCCGCCGGTGACATCACGATCACCGTCGTACCGGAGTCGCCGAACACCACCGAGCTCGAAGCAGAGCTCACGCGGATGAAGGTTGAGGTTCTCGGCAAGCGCGCTGCGGGGATCGACATTCTGATTCCATTCAAGGTCATCGAAGATGAAATCAGCGCAGGCGCGACGCCCGATCAGGTGCTCGAGAAACTCGCGAACGTTAAGAATGTTCGGGGCCTCCTCCCCACGAGCAATGATCTCCCGATGCAACGCCCAGGGCATGGCGCCAAGTCCGAAGGTGTCCACTCGACCCGTGCAGACGAATGGAACAAGGCGGGATATCGCGGGCAAGGCGTGCGCGTCGGAGTCCTCGACCCGGAGGTTTCGCACGCACAAACGCACATCGGAAAGAACCTTCCGGATTCAACGGAAGTCTACATGGGTGCGTGCACGACTCGCAGTGGACGATCGATTGACGACGAAGGTCTGCACGGTGTTGCCGCAGCTGAGATTGTTCACGAAATGGCGCCCGACGCTGAGATTTTTCTTGCGTGTTCAAGAGGCGATATCGATCTCGCCATCAATTGGCTGCTCGCAAAAAAGGTAAAGATCATTTCCTATTCTGCGGGCGGCATGTTCGGTCCGCGTGACGGCACAGGAGAACTGCAAGCAACGATCGATCGCCTGGCCGCTCGCGGCGTCCTCTGGGTCAATGCGAACGGAAACGAAGGTGACGTCACGCATCGCGGGCATCTTGCAGGTGGCGACAGCGGCTTTGTGCATACGTTCAGCAGCGGCAACGACAAGATGGGCGTGCGC
>JAHFDY010000198.1 GCA_023248735.1 Myxococcales bacterium | reverse complement strand
GGGCGTCGACGACGAAAGTTCAGCATCTTGACAATTGGTCGGGTCAAACGCCGATTGATCAGAAGATCGGCATTGGCAAGCTCACTTTGATCAGCGCTGACTCCTCGCCGAACGTCGTGTTCGATCACAAGGCTTCATCCGTCGAAGCGGGCCTTAACGACAAAGACGATACGTTGCTCACAACGCTCTCCGCGAGCGAACTGCGGCCGGGGACCTACACAGAGGCGCGCGTCGCGATTTCGCACGTTCGGTATCGCGTCGCAGCCAACATGCACGCTTTCGGTATCGCTGCCCCGGGCACCTTTGACAACTTCCAAGTGCTCTCCGATGGCTCGGTGATCGACGGCAAGACCTGGAACAAGGGTCACTACCTCTTTGCTTTCGACGTGGGCGGTCAAACCTACGGAACGCAGACGGGCGAAGACGGCCCTGTACCGAAAATTGCGAGCGGCGCAGGGATCACGCTCGACTCGTCGGGAACGGAAACCGAATACCGATTTCCGGTCAATTTTGGCGTGCCTGCAAGCCTCAAAACAGACGTCACGATTGCGTTTGAGATTAACACGCACGAGAATTTTCGGTGGCAAGAGCAGTCGGGAAGCGGGTACCAGACGGGTGTATTCGACGCCACTCCGACGACGTACGAGCCCGTCATGAGCTTCGGTGCGAATTCGTTTCAAATTGGCGCGGCGCTTTTCTAACCAGTTGGTGGGAGAACTTTTTTGCGCGCGACGCGTCAATGGGGCATGAGACACGTTCCCTTCGTCGCGATTCCCCTTTTGTTCGTCCAAGCCGCGAGTGCCGCAGCGCCGTGCTTCTCACGTACCGAGCTCAGTAACGGCATTTTTGCCTGGCGAGACAGGGGCAACGTTCTGTGTCTTGACGGTTCTAAAGGTTCGCGATGTCTATCGATCGGCGAAGCGAACGTGACCGAGGCTGCGGTGACCAGCCCGACGCGCGTGCTTGCTTCTTTCAACACTGCGAGGACGTTTCGATCGACGACGGTTCGCGGTCCAGCTCCCGGCAACCACTGGCTCGATGGCGGCATCAGCGTCTGCGACGCGTCTGGAGGCGGATGCAAGACAGTCAATTTGGTTGACTGGAAGGCCGATGATTGCGGCCCTTGGTCGTACCCCTCGGTCGATGGATATCGTCCGCCCCCGCACCCCGCTCCGGCGAATCCGCATCGGTGCGAGTTTCCGATCGAAGACCTCGATACTGACGTCAGCCCCGATGGCCAATTCCTCCTCGTGCATCGTCACGAGGCGCTTGAAAGCGCACGCCAGTGGGTGGAGCTCTACGACGTCGCTTCGAACAAACGAATCGCACGACGCAAGATCAACGACCTTTGGGCCGATCGAGACCGCGTGTACGGCATCGAAGTCAAGTGGCTTGGTGCGCAGGCCCTCATTGGGAACGCCGACCGCGTCTTTCGCTTTGACCCCCTCGAGAGGCGCGCTCTTACCCCAAGCACGGTACCGTTTACGCTTTGTGAAACATGTGGCGCGAACAACATCGTGCCGATCGCGCCCGGAAAATTCGCCGTTCCGCGCGACTACGGAGAGAGCATTTTCATTTACGATGCCCGCTCAAACGCGACGAAGGAAGTTCCAATTGGTGGACTGCCGGCGGGCCTGCGCGTGCACCCACAGCTCAAGCTGCATGTTGATGGCGACACGCTCTTCATCGCCTACGAAGGGCCATGGCGCCTCCCGTCGGAGTTGCCAACGTGGGATGGGCGCGTTGTGGCCATCGACTTGAAGCACCTCAAGGTCTTGCGCGAAGTCGATTTGCAATGCAAAGCGGCGCCGTGACGGCTCGCGGCCGAGCTTGCGGTGCGCGTACGGTGCTGGTAATACGCCGTCCCCCTCCTATCTCGGCCCGCATTCTCGCTCGCCCGAGCCCGTCGGAGGATTCGGAGCACGTCATGAAAGAGAACCTTCACCCGCAGTACGTTCCGGCCCGCGCCTCGTGCGCCTGTGGCAACGCTTTCGTTACCAAGTCGACGGTTGGAGACCTTTCGGTCGACGTTTGCTCGGCTTGCCATCCGTTCTACACGGGCACGCAAAAGCTGATCGACACCGCCGGGCGCGTCGATCGCTTCCGCAAACGTTACGGCACTCCGAAGGCGGCGGCGCCGGCTGCTGCACCCGCAGCGAAGTCCGAAAAAGCGAGCGAATAGCGAGCCTGGGTTGCGCGAGCGTTGCGAACGATGGGCGCTTGCCACTCGTTTGGTCAACCAACCTGACTTCATTGATGTTCGATTTCACACGCTCGCGGCACTAGAGTGTGGATCGATGTCCAATTCCCCTGTTGCCGCGAAGCCCTACATCGGCGGCCAAGCCGTTCTCGAAGGCGTGATGATGCGGGCGCCAACGTCGTTCGCGATTGTGGTCCGCCGCAAGGACGGTTCGCTTCACGTGCGCGAGCGCGCGATTGCCGACGAGCGCACGGGGTTTCGAAAGCTGCCGCTTGTTCGCGGCGTTGCTTCGCTGGTCGAATCGCTGAAGCTTGGGAGCGAGGCGCTGCGGTTTTCGGCGGAGCAGTACGAAAAGGACTTCGATGCGGAAGCGCCGAAGCCGAAGGCTACCAGCGTACTCACCGCACTCGGCATCTTGGTGTTCACGCTCGCAACGCGTGCTGACAGTGACGAAGGCGCCACCTCAAGTAGAGGGAAGAAAGAGAGCAAGGGAGGCATGGGCCTCATGATGCTTGTGTCGTTGCTCTTCTTCATCGCGTTGCCGCAGGCGGCGGCGGCCGGCATGAACAAAGCCTTGCACTTGAATCTCGACGTGCAGGCGCCGCTTTTTCAGGCGATCACGGGTGCGTTCAAGCTAACGATCGTCGTCGGTTACCTTTTGGTGATCCGTCGTGTGCCAGATATTTACCGCGTGTTTCAGTACCACGGCGCGGAACACAAGACGATCAGCACCTATGAAGCAGGCGAGGCGCTCACGGTCGACAATGCGCGCACGAAGACAACCCTTCATCCAAGATGCGGCACCACATTTTTGGTGATGGTCGCGCTTGTGTCGATCTTCGTGTTCACGGGCGTGGGTGCACTCTTGCCGCGCATACACACTGGAAATGCGCTGCTCGACAACGTCATCTTCTTTTTCGAGAAGCTCCCGTTCGTTCCAGCAATCGCGGCGGTTACATTCGAGTTGCAACGCGTCTTTGCCCGCTACTTCACCAAGGGCCCGCTTCGCGTGGTCCTCTTGCCCGGGTTTCTTGTGCAGAAGATCACGACGATCGAGCCGGATGATCATCAGCTCGAAGTCGCGCTCGGATCGCTTCGGACAACGCTATTTCGAGAAGAAGGAACAGAGCCTGACACCTTGGCCATTGAGCGAAGGTTCGCTGACTACGGAGACTTGCTGAGTGCGCGTCAGCTCCGTGGAGCTTCGTAAGTGCTTCCCGTCGAGAAGCTCGAGCAGTTGGGGCGGCGCTACCGGCAGCTCGACGATATGCTCTGCCAGCCTCACATTTTGGCCGATCGCAATCAGTTACAAAAGTTGACGAAAGAGCGTACCGAGCTTGAGCCATTGGTGCTTGCGTTTGGTAGGTTTCGCGACATCGAAAAAAAGATCCTCGAGGACGAGGAAGCGATGGCCGACCCCGAACTGCGGGCGCTCGTGCTGGAAGAGCTGCCGATTCTCCAGGGCGACCGGGAATCGCTGGTTCACGAAATCCAGCTGATGCTCCTACCGAGCGATCCGAACGACGCAAAGAACACGATTCTCGAAATTCGCAGCGGAGAAGGAGGCGAAGAGGCCGCGCTCTTCGCTTCCGATCTTTTTCGCATGTACATGCGGTATGCCGAAACGCGTGGTTGGTCACGAGAGGTTCTCTCGCTCAGTGAGAGCGCGACCGGCGGCTACAAAGAGTGCATCGTGCTCATCACGGGGAAGGACGTTTACTCGAGCCTGCGCTTTGAGGGCGGCGTTCATCGCGTTCAGCGCGTCCCGCAAACCGAAACGCAAGGACGCATCCACACCTCGACAGCGACGGTTGCGGTGCTTCCCGAGGCAGAAGACGTGGACATCTCAATCGACGACAAGGATCTAGAGTTTTCGATCGCTGCCAGCGGCGGTCCGGGTGGGCAAGGCGTCAATACGACCAATAGTGCGGTGCAGGTGCACCACAAGCCGACCGGCATGATCGTCAAGTGTCAGGACGAACGCTCCCAGCTGAAGAACAAGGCCAAAGCCCTCAAGGTATTGCGCAGTCGATTGCTCGAAATCGAACAGTCAAAACGCGACGCGGCTGAAGCTGCGGAGCGTAAGAGCATGGTTTCGACGGGGGAGCGTAGTCAGAAGATTCGCACGTACAACTTTCCGCAGAATCGGGTTACCGATCATCGCATCAAGTTGACTATCAACAAACTTGACCGAATTATTGCGGGCGACCTCGAGGAAATTGTCACACAGTTGCGCTCATTTCGGCAGGCCGAACTCTTGCATGCAGCGGGTGTCGTACAAGATCGTCCCGCCTTTGTTGGCGCCGATGACGATTGATGTACCTTTGGGGAGTGACGACTCTTCGACTCGCGAGAACTTCACTCGACGGTGACGCGCTGACCGTGGCTTTGGTGCTCGTTCCGTCGTTCGTATCCCGGAACAAGCACTATTCGCTTTTCGCCGATCCGGTAGTGCGTAGCGCGCGGGCGAGAGCGCGCCTTGTGCGGAGCCTTCTCGTGCACTTGAGTGGGAGCGAGGGTGAGGTTGAATCGGTCGCTGTGTTGCCCGAGGCGGGGGGCTTTCGCATCACTTTTTCGGTGCCCACGCTAGGCCTGTCGCGGTCGGTGTGGCTGACCGCGATCGAGCGAGCTGTCCTGGGATATGCAGGAAAGCGCGCGGGCTTCGCCTATGTGCCTTCAGAGCCGAGCGATCACACGCAGGTTCAAGGTGCGCTAGCGCGACTGCCGACCGTCGCGTTTGGGCCTGCGTTCGGTGCGTCGCCCAGGCTTGTCGGCGATGGGCTTGCCGGAGACGCGATGGCAGCGTCTGCAGGTTGAGCCAGCGGCAGGGTGATGCGGGCAGCGAGTCCGCCGAGCTCGCCGTGCTCAAACGTGAGCGTTCCATGATGGCGATGGACAATTGCACTGACGATTGACAGGCCGAGTCCCGCGCCGCCGGTTGCGCGGGCGCGCGAAGGGTCGACGCGCAAGAGGCGCTCACCAAGACGAGGCAGGACACTGTCGCGCACGCCCGGGCCTGTGTCTTCGACGACGATTTGGACACCGCCGTCGACTTCTTTGATCGCCACACGGACGAATCCGCTCGCGGGTGTGTAGCGGTGAGAGTTGGTGACAACGTTCGTCAGAATTTGTTCGATACGGATTTCGTCAAGTTCAACGACGAACGCCCTCGCCGCGTCGACTCTTACGTTTGCGCGGCCCGAAACCACGTTGGTGCGATCCGCGAAGCGTTGCACGACGTCGCTTAGGTCAGTCGGTGCAAAACGGAACACTACGTCGGGATCGTCAAGGTTAGCGAGTTCGCGCACGTCTTTGATCAGCCGCTCGAGGCGTCGCGACTCTTCGTCAAGCGCCTTGAGTAATTTGCCGCGCAGCTCTTCGCCAAACTTCGGGTCCGAGAGGGCGTCGGCCACCGCTACGATCGAAGCCGTCGGCGTCGATAGCTCGTGTGCGAGGTCGGCGAAGAGCCTCCGCCGTTGGGTGTCGGCGTGCTGGAGGCGCGTCGTTAACTCATCGAGCGCTCGCGTCATCGAAGAAAAAGCCCGATGCACAATCACGTAGTCGCGCGCTGGTGGTCCGGGTAGCTCGGCCCGCCAATCGCCGAGTTCGACTTTGCGCAAAGCCGCCTCCATGTGCCCCATGCGTAGTGTGACGAGTGCGCCAATGGTGATGCCGAAAAGGATTGCAACGGTCATCGGCGGCAAAAGCGACAGCAAGAGGAGATCAAACGGGGGCGCGTATCCGCGGTCGAGGGCAGCAATCAGCCTCTCGCGTCCACCGCTATGCCAATACGATGCGTAGAGCGCCCATGTGAGCACCACCGCGCCACAGCAGGCCAAGGCCGCCGCGACGATCGCGCGGGTGCGAATCGTTGTGTGTCGCCACCAGTTCATCCTGGCCTTGTAAACGAGAAGCAATAGCCGGTGCCATGAACTGTGTGAATCGGCGCTGGCGCCAGACCCGCATTCTCGAGCTTTCGCCTGAGCCGTGTGACATGGCAGTCAACGTTGCGCGCATAGCCATCATGATCGGTGTCCCAAATGCGTTGAAGCAGATCTTTGCGCGAGTAGACTTTCTCGTGGTTCTCGGCGAGGAGCGCAAGTAGAGCAAACTCGGTTTGGGTGAGTTTCAACGCGGATCCACTGACCGTCGCTAACCGCTTGTCGAGATCGATGAGAACGCTGCCGCGTTCAAGAAGCGTGGGAGCCCTCGCGGTTGCGAGCATCGTGCTCTCCGTTCGATCCATTCGCCTTGCCACCGCGCGAATGCGGGCGATGATCTCGCGTGGACGACACGGTTTGATCACGTAGTCATCCGCACCAACGTCAAACCCGAGGACCGTGTCGGCTTCGCTGTCGCGCGCCGTAAGCATGACGATGCCGGGGCCGGGCTGGTGGTCACGCCGAATGGCGGCGCACACTTCGATGCCCGTCATCTTCGGTAACATCACGTCGAGTAACAGAACGTCCGGTTGATCGCGCGCGAAGATGTCCATCGCCGCTTCACCGTCCCTCGCCGTGAGAATCTCCCAGCCTTCGCTCTGCAAGTGTAGCGCGATGATTTCGCGAAAGGAGTCATCATCTTCGACCAGTAGAACCTTGAGTGCGGCGGCCATGGCCCCAGCGTATCGAGGATTGAGTAGGCGCCCCAACAAAGTCTGTCGAGCGTCGATCTGATGATATTGTCGACTTCGCGATGACGAGCGACACATGCTGAGCCCATCAGCCGCGAAAGCTCTCGACAACGATTTGAGCTTTCTTAAGACGAGCGTCGACGAAGCCGATCGCGCGATGTACGCGCGCGATTTGTGGCCGCGACATCACTTGGCGGTGCGTGCCGGAGACGTCGCCGCCCACAAGCCTCATGCGATCGTTTGGCCCACTTCGACCGATGACGTCGTACGCCTGGTCAAATGGGCACACAACAATAGCGTCTCGCTCGTACCCTTTGGTGCGGGCAGTGGTGTTTGTGGCGGCGTGTTGCCGACGCCGGATGTGGTCATCGTCGACGTCAAGCGAATGGACCGCTGGCGCAACTTCGATCCAAGTGGCCCGTGGTTGGATGTCGAATCGGGTCATATGGGTGTTCCGCTCGAGGAGAAGCTGAACCGAAACGGGCTCACACTCGGCCACTTCCCATCGTCGATATTGTGCAGCACTTCGGGCGGATGGGTCGCAGCGCGCAGCGCGGGTCAGTGTTCGGGCTACTACGGAAAGATCGAAGATATGGTTGTCGATCTGGAGCTTGTGACAGGCACGGGCGAAGTGGTCACGTTGCCACGTCGCGCCGAAGGTCGGAGTCTCCTTCCTCTCATCGTCGGGAGCGAAGGCACACTCGGTATCATCACGAGCTCAACGTTTCGATTGCATCCCGTTCCAACGGCGCGCGCATTTGGGGCGTGGAGTTTTCCTACGACCGAACGAGGCTGGGAAGCCATGAGGGCGATGTTTCAGGCCGGCCTGCGGCCTGCAGTCTCGCGCCTTTACGATCCTTTCGATGCCATGCTCGCCAAGCAAGGCAAGCACAAGGGTGCGAAGAAACCCACCGGCACGGCACCTGGTCTCGGTGCGCTTGCGCTTCGCACACTCTTGAAGCGCCCAGGATTCGTCAATGATCTTCTGCACTCCGAGTTCGGAGGCAAACTCATGGGTGGCGCGATGCTGGTCGTCATCTTTGAGGGCGAAGGCGACGCTCCTTCGCGCGCGATGCATGAAGCCCGAACGTTGCTCGAAAAGATCAACGGAAGTTACGAAGGCGAAGGCCCCGCGCAAAATTGGCTCAAGCATCGATACTCGGTGAGCTATCGCCAGGCCCCGATTTTTG
>JAHFDY010000197.1 GCA_023248735.1 Myxococcales bacterium | reverse complement strand
CGCGACCGCGCCCAAAATCTTCTTCGGTGAGTCCGTGCGACGTGACCAATACGCGACCACCGCACCCCACTGAAAAAACGCACAGAGTCACGAGTAGAGCCGATTGCTTCATATGTTCTCCGTGGGCCACTTTCATCTCTTCGAAGAGCCTCGCATTGCGACGGTGTCGCAGCCTGCGGATCTGATGGTCGGACGGATCCATGACGCGCCGATACAAATCATTCAATCTTCACTTAGGCCGAGTCGAAAAACGACCGTTTGTTACGGCGGAGGACATATGCGACATCGTCACCTTGAGCTCGCACTGGCTGTCATCGCGTTTGCGTCGGGTGGTTCGGCTCTCGGGGCCGGGCGCCGGGCGGAGAATCGATGCGCAGATGCCGCACGTGAGCTTCGCGGCATCGTGAGTTCACGGGCTCCCGCGGAGGAGAATCTGCCGACCACGAAGGGGCGACTTCAACACATCAGCGAGGTGCTTGCCTCGACACGCAAACTTGTGCCCGAGATCGACCAGAACGATCCGTCGGTCGCCGAGTGCACGGAACTTGTCGCGCAAGCCGAGAAAATCGCGCTGTATCTCAAGGGTCGCCAAGATCGACTCGAAAGACAGCAGGCATTTTTCACCAAGCACAAAGACAAGGAGAAGACGGTCAACCTTCTTGCCGATCTATACCGCACTCGATACGAAGGTAAGGACCTCATCAACGGAGCAGACGCGAGTGTCGTCAAAGGCTGGCGTGACACGCTGAAGGCCTTGGACGCAACATGCAAGAGCGACTGGCCCGAGTACGACGGAAAGATGGTTGCACAAGAGCCATTCGAGAGCTTCCCGAACAACTGGTGTTACATGGCGTCGGGCGCCGATGTGTTGACAAACCTCCTGCTCAAACGCAAGCGATGGTTCGTCCAAGGCTGGGGCTTCCCGCTCATGCACATCCCCGACCTTCTCGTGAAGCTACCAAAGGAGCCGGAGGCCGGCATGGATGCGTGGCTCGCGGACTTGGTGGTCGACGACGCCGAGTTCAAGACCAAGTACAACTTGGTGGTCCAAGCCTATATGGACGTGCTTGGTTACGATTCGACCGGCGCCATCTACGACCCAATTGCCGAAGGGCTCGCGAAGCTCCGCGCTGCGATCGACGAAGCTGCACCGAGAGCAACGCTCGCCGACACCGGACATCACGACGCGTCCCTCGAAGGCCGCGCTGCCCTCTCACTCAAGAAAATTTTCGCGGATGCTCGGATCGTCCGAAGCGTCATGGACGCACCTGGATACTCGATCGACAAGAACGCATTCGGTATTCCCAAGTCGCGGTACAGAAGCGGTCAAATCATGTTCAAGTTGCCAAAGAGCCAACATTGTCTCGTGCGGACCTTCAACTACGTCGAGGACTATGCCGGCGCGGGCACCTACGCCCCGAGTCAAGTGAACGTCCTCGGATCAACGCGATTTGCAAGCTGCAAGTAGGATCCTACCGCGGCTTCACTCTCTTCACGCACACAGTGCGACGCAGAATTTGCCCGTCATTGAGACCCGTGCGCTCGCTCGTCCACAATGGCGCACGCACGCTCCGCAGCGCGGACGCGATACGGTCACGCCGGTCGCGCATAACGGTTGGATCGTCGCTTTCGTCTGGCGGCACGGACCGAAGCGCGAGGCGTACAAGCGTCCCCGCGTCGCGACCCATCGCGCCCCACCACGTAACATCGTTGTTGAACTTGCGTGCGTAAGCGAGCAGATCTGATTCGCTCGTTTCGATCACACCAAAGGGCATGATGCCCGCGGAGGCGGCGAAAACGTCCTCGCCCTTTGCCTCAAGGGCCATGGTCGCCTCGAGCGACAAAGCAATCGTTCCTCTCGTATTGGCTTTAGTCAAGTCACTTGCCAACCTGCGCGCGCACTCGTGCGAGCCTGTCACGAGCCATGTGGAGACGTGGTCTTTGGCCCAAGCCGCGAGCGGAAAGCGTGAGTCGCCCGCCAGCTCGATCGCGCGCTCGCACGAGGCAGGAGAAAGGAGTGTCAGCGGTCCGAGAACGACGCCTTTCGCGGGATAGAAACTCGTCTCACTTTCGTCGATCACGGGCGCAACCCTCCGATCGCCGAGCGCCTTACCAAGCTGAGCGAGCACGACGCCGCGGTCTTCGCCGAGAACAAATGTAATATTATCAGTTACAAAATGAGCGATCGAGGGCTTCGACAGAAGGACCATCGGCACGCGATGATTCTTCTGCCACTGCAGCATCGACGCCGCAGAGCGCTCGTCGATGCCTCCGACAACGACTGCCGCGCCCTCTGCAAGGAGCGCATCGAGTTCACGTTCCATTGCGCGACGAAGCGACTCGTCCGCCGCCTCCGTGTGAACACCAAGAGGTACGTCGCGCGTAATGATGCGAAGGCGCTCAGACGCACCCGGCGGCTCGAAGGGTACGACTTCCTGAGGGCCACATGGCGGCTGGCTCGCCAACGGTGGCACGCCCCCACGCACGTCGCGTAACCCCCTTGGCAATCCCAGCGCCCACATCATGCCGCGCAAGACGTCGGCGGCCTCCTCGCGAAGCTCCGGTGATTGCGAAGGAAGGAGGAGCCCCACTGCGCGACCGTCAATACGAACAGTGCCACGACGACTCGCAGCCAGCTCGCTCAGCTCTTGTTGCACCGCCGTCAGCGCCGAAGACGCCACATTGCCATCAAGCACCTTCTTAGCCAACTCGGAGTCGCCCGCGCTGAGTGCGAGTTCCGAAAGGCGTTCCAACAACGCATCGCGCAGCTCGTCGACAAACGTAACTCGTCCGGCCACAATTGCGTCGAGCGCGGGTTCGAGCGCGTCCTTGTTTAGGCTCGCGACGTACGTACGCACGCGCGCAATGACGGGCTCGCGCTCACGCCCCGAAACACTCCGTAACCACCCATCGAGCAACGCGACGACGTCGTTCGTTCCGCCCAGCGATGTTTCCACGAGCTCTTCGTAAAAAACAGCGCGTGCGATAGGGTCAACGATCTTACCCATCAGGCCCGTAACCATCAACCGGGCGAGCTCCTCGTTGCCCGCCAGTCGCGAACCACGTGCAACCGCTAGCTGCCACAGGTCGCGCGAAGAACCAGGGCTCGGCGCAGCTGGCACTTCATTGAGATCGGTCGGCTCCTGATCCATGCGTACGAGAACTCGCAAAATCTTCGCTTGCTCGCCAAGCTCGTCGTTCGGAAAGCGTGAAATGAAGACGTCAAGATCTTGAATCATTTGCGCTGCTGCCGCCGCGCGCGATTGCGAGCCTGGATCCGCTCGAAAGTAGACCCACCATCGGTTGACAACGGTTTCGTACCGCAATTGCGCCGGAACACTTCGCGCCAACGCGGGCGTAAGGCGAGAGCGAGCGCTCGGGCCACAGCTCGCGAGGCAGAGCAAGAGTGCGAGGCAAACGCTTCGTGAAGTCACTTCGAACGGTCTCTTATTCGTGAGGTAGAGTCAGAATTGTGAGTGAGCGCGCACCCCGCAAGACGAGCCTGAGGCAGGCAACCAACGCGGTCTTTGGTTTGTATCTCGTCGTTCATTCTATCACTCTTGCGGCGACGGCTTGGGGCGTCCCGACGTTCATTCGCGTCGCAAGCGCGGTCAACCCGACGCGTGCAGCCGCGCTCGGCATGTTGGCATTTTTACTACTTCTTATCGATTGCGCGCTGTCCTCGAAGCCACAACCCGAAGGCGAGAGGGCAACGCTTGCGCAAAACGCAACGGGATGGATCGCGCTCTTGTGGCTCGGCGGGCAGTTGTGGCGCGGTGTCTACGCAATCACAACCCTTGGCGTACCGAGCGACTTTCTCTACACGCCCCTTATGGCGCAACTCAGCTCAACGGGTGTCTTTGGCGTGCCTTGGGTTGCGCTTTCACAAGCGATTGCACTGCCGTCCGCAGCGTTCTTTCTTGTGTCGAGGGTGACTACGACGTTCACACCCACAGCTCGGAAAACGTCGCTCGGACTCGGCGTGCTTGCGCTGCTCTTTCCGTTGAACGGCCTTGTCTACGTCGCAACGGGAACGCGTGCGTTTGGACCGTCGCATCTCACCGCAGAGGCACCTCCAAGCCCCTGCGGCGCGGCTCGATAGTAGGCCAATTGCAGGCCTAAAATGATAGGGTGCCCGCTGCTAAAGGAAGTTGATCATGGCCGCGAAAAAGAGCATTCGGAGCGAATCTGGCAAAGTTCGACGCGTGATTGTGGTGGGCGGTGGCCTCGCCGGCCTCACGACCGTCATCAAGCTGTGCGAAGCGGGTGTGCCAGTCGACGTTTTTTCGCTCGTTCCAGTGAAACGCTCCCACTCGGTCTGTGCCCAAGGTGGCATTAACGCCTCGGTCAACACAAAGGGCGAGGGCGACTCACCGCAAGTGCACCTCGAGGAGACCGTGTACGGAGGCGACTTCCTTGCGAACCAACCTCCCGTTCGTGGCATGACGGAAGCAGCACCCGGCATCGTGTTCATGCTTGACCGCATGGGCGTGACGTTCAACCGAACGCCCGAAGGCCTTCTCGATTTTCGCCGCTTCGGAGGCACGCTCTTTCACCGCACCGCGTTCGCGGGTGCCACCACGGGGCAACAACTTCTCTACGCACTCGACGAGCAAGTGCGGCGATTCGAGACTATCAATGTCGAAGACGACCAGGGCGTCGGGATCCCCGGCGAGAGGATGGTCCGCAAGTTCGAGTTCTGGGACTTCTTATCTCTCGTCCTCGACGACAGCGGAATTGCGCGTGGCATCGTCGCGCAGGATCTCAAGTCGATGGAAATTAAGGCGTTTTCGGGCGACGCGGTTTGCCTCGCGACCGGCGGCCCGGGCATCGTGTTTGGCCGTTCAACCAACAGTGTCATCAACACCGGCACTGCGGCAGCAGCTGTCTACCAACAGGGCGCCTGCTACGCGAACGGCGAGTTCATTCAGGTGCATCCCACAGCTATTCCTGGCGCCGATAAGTTGCGCCTCATTTCGGAGAGCGCGCGCGGCGAAGGCGGACGTGTGTGGGTACCGCGCGACACAAAAGAGAAACGCCCTGGCAGAGACGTGCCGGAAAACGAGCGCGACTACTTCCTCGAAGAGAAGTACCCCGGCTACAAGAATCTCGTGCCGCGCGACATCGCCAGCCGCGAGCTCTTCAAGAAGTGCTTTCACGACAAGCGAGGTATCTTCAATCGCCGCAGCGAGAAGAATGAGAACGAGGTTTATCTCGACGTCACGCATATCCCCAAAGACACGCTGCGCAAGAAGCTCGCGGGCATCCTCGAGATTTACGAAAAGTTTGTTGGAGAAGACCCTTACGAAAACCCGATGCGCGTTTTCCCCGCGGTGCACTACTCGATGGGCGGCCTGTGGGTGGACTTCGAACGGAACGCCGCAGGCTCACTCGTCGTCGGCTCGCCTCGCAACCAAGCCACGAACATTGCGGGTCTCTACGCTGCAGGCGAAGTCGACTATCAGTACCACGGAGCCAACCGCCTCGGCGCCAACTCGCTGCTCTCATGCATCTGGAGCGGCATGGTCGCCGGACCTGCAATCGCGACTTACGTTCGTAATTTGAACAAGAGTAGTTACGATTTACCTACCTCGATGCTTGAGAAGGCCGAGCAGCGCGAGCTCGCGAAGTACGAAGCCATTCTCAAAATGGACGGCTCGGAAAACCCGTATCAAGTGCACGCCGAGCTTGGCGAGATGTTGCTCGTCGACTGTACGATAGAGCGCCACAACAGCACGCTCGACGGCGTTCTTGCAAAGCTCGAGGATCTCACGGACCGCGCGAACAAGGTCAACGTGCTTGACACTAGCTCACGCAGCAACCAACCGGCGCAGTTCACGCGGCATCTATTCAACATGCTTTCGCTCGCACGCGTCATTGCCCAAGGCGCACGCAACCGCGACGAGTCACGCGGCGCGCACTTCAAACCCGATTTCCCCGATCGCAACGACGCTGAGTGGCTCCGCACAACACTTGCGCTTCACAAGCCTGGTGACGATAACCACCACGGCATTCACTACGCACGAAGCCTCGACTACGAACTCGGAGGACAGCGCGTTCACGTCACCGACGAGGTCGACATCAGCTTGGTCAAACCCCGGCCGCGCAAGTACGAGCAAGCAGGCGCGGCGAGCACGATCCTGAGCGAGGCGAAGCAGCCCCAGAGTCCCTCGGCAAAAGTAGCGCCAAAAGTAGAGCTACGATGATGCCGGCAGAAAGACCTCGATGAGCGAAAAAAAAGTCAGACTGAAAATTCGACGCCAAGACTCGGCCGACGCGAGGGGCACGAAGCGCTGGGAGGAGTTCGAGGTTCCGTGGAAGCCGCAGATGAACGTCATCAGCGCGCTCATGGAAATTCAGAAAAATCCCGTCACGGCCTCGGGAAGCAAGACCACTCCCGTTGTTTGGGAGGCATCCTGCCTCGAGGAAGTGTGCGGCGCATGCACCATGGTGGTGAACGGCAAGGTGCGTCAGTCGTGCACGGCGCTGGTGGATCAACTCGCGCCAAGTGGGCAGACGATTACGCTTGAACCGATGAGCAAGTTCCCGCTCGTGCGCGACCTCATCGTCGATCGTTCGCGCATGTTCGAAGCACTGAAACGCGTCCACGCATGGATCGAGGTCGATGGTTCACACGAGCTCGGGCCCGGGCCGCGTCAGTCGCAAGAGAATCAGGAGGAAGCGTATCCGCTGTCGCGCTGCATGACCTGCGGATGCTGCCTCGAAGCGTGTCCACAGATAAACGATTCGTCCGATTTCATCGGTCCGCACGCAATAAGCCAAGTGCGTTTGTTCAACTTGCACCCGAGCGGAAAGCTCCATGCGAAGAGCCGGCTAGAGACGCTCATGGGTGATGGCGGCATCGGCGATTGCGGCAAGGCGATGAACTGTCAAGAGGTGTGTCCGAAGGAGATTCCTCTAGTCGATTCGATCGCGGTGGTGTCGCGCGAAGTGACGAAGCAAATGCTGTTCGGGTGGTTACTAAAGTAGCGATCCGATCGCTGGCAACGTTGCGTCGCTCACTTCTTCTTGCTGCCGCGATTCTTCCACGCCGTATTGAATTCGTTGATCGTTTCAATGGTGCGCGGATTCCACACCATCTTGCGCAAGATCGGCGGCGTGATTGTCGGCACGTGCGCGCCGCATTCGAGCGCTTCGTTCACGTCCATCAGGTGTCGCATTGAGCCGACGATGATCTTCGACTGCAGCCCTTCGCGGTCGAGGATGTTGCGCGTGCCGGTGATGACAGGACGCACGTCGTAACCCATATCGCGCACGCGTCCGGAGAAGATGCTCACGTAAGTCGCGCCCGCGAGCGCAGCAAGGTAGGCCTGGTTCATCGCCATGAGGCACGTAACGTTCGTCTTAACGTTGCGCTTGGCGAGTTTATGTAACACCCGAAGTCCGATTTCACTGAACGGCACCTTGATGGTGATGCGCTTCGGATCCCATGCATGATACAATTCCGCCTCGGCGAGCATCTCGTTCTCGGTTTCGGTTGTCAGTTCCACCGAAACATCGCCCCAACTCACGGCGAGCACGTCACGGATGCACTCCCCAAGGTCGGCGTCTGGCGCTTCCTTTGCGATAATAAGTGGATTGGTCGTCACGCCGGAGAGGACGCCCCACGCGAAGAGGTCCGCAATTTCTTTCGGGTCCGAGCTGTCGATGAAGATCGCCATGGCGAGAGCTTGACTAGCACAAAACGAGGACTACCGCGTCGTGCTCTTCAATCGTTGCTCACAACGAGATGACGTCACCTTGAGCCGCAAGCGCAAAGCCCTGAGCGCGAACCTTTTCGGCCGCAGCACTCTTGGAGTCGAGCGCGGGATTCGTATGATTGAGGTGAATGAACCGTACCTTTGCACGCTCTCGTTCTGACAACTTGGACAAGCGCGCCATCGATTCGGCGATGAATGGGTGCGGCACCTCGGCCATCGTGCGGCCGCGCAATTCGCCGGCGCTAAAGAACGTGCCGTCGATGAACACGTCATCGTGCTCCGCGATGACGCTCTCAATCGGAGAC
>JAHFDY010000196.1 GCA_023248735.1 Myxococcales bacterium | reverse complement strand
TCCCGTGTCGAATGCTCACGAAGAGGCGCCGACGGGATCTCGCTCAAGCGCGCCGGCCTCCAAGGGCACGCCCGCGAACCCTTGGAAGTCGCAGGGCAACGTGGCTCCGCCTCAGCCTCCAGCGCCAGAGCCCGTTGTCGTGGTTCCGCCCCAGCCTCCAGCACCGGAGCCCGTTGTCGTGGTCACGCCGCCTCCGACGCCAAAACCAGTTGTGACGGTTACGCCGCCGCCGACGGCCAAGGTGGATCCGTGCCAGGGCGACATCTTCTGCGGTCACAATCGTGGTGCGGGCAGCGGCGGAAACTGACCGTTCTACCCGTTCACGCGGCTCGCTCACTGAAGCGGCGAAAATTGAACGATCGATCGCGCGCGAGCGTCGACGCTGATGCGCTTGGTGATTGAGGGTGTCGTTCCGAATGCGCAACCAACCTGGTGACTCCCGGCGCTAAGTTCAACCGTAAGCGGCGTTGTCCCGCGAGTCGCGCCGTCAACCTCGAGCTTGCAGTTGCCCGTCTTTGCGCTGAAGACGACGGTGCCCGTTTCAGTTTCGGGTGCGGCGGCTAGCGAAACTGAAGGGACGTTCGCGATGTACGGTACTTCGCGATTTCCGCTGCGAATAATGGCGACGACTGCGGCCAAAACCCCGAGTCCGATCGCCGCGCCAATGCCGACCGCGCCGAGCAAGCGCACGACTCCGCGGGGAGGCGGGGGAGGTGGGCTCATGGTGTTCCATGGCGAGCTCGTTCCTGGCGCAGAGCTCGAGCGAGCGGTTGTCGAAAGTGTCGCGGTCCCGAAAGATGCTCCGCCGAGAGCCGGCATTGCGTTGGTCGCATCGGGATCGCCGACGCCAAAGGGTGTAGGTAGGCGAAACGAGTCCGAAGGCCGCTCGGGGGCATTGTCAATTTCGTTGATAATAGTCTCAAGTCGCTTGACGATTTCATCGAACGACGACACTCGCTCTTGTCGGTTCACAATCAAACAATCCGCGATGAGCGAGCGAATCGTCGCCGGCAGGTGCGGAGCGAAGGTGTCGATGTCACGCGGAGGCGTTGTTGCTATCGTCACAATGAGCGCGTTGAAGTTCGGGGCGTCGTACGGACGGCGTGCGGTGAACCCTTCGAAGAGAATCGTGCCGAAGGAGAAAATGTCGCTGCGCCCATCAACAAGGTCCGCGCCGCCCGCTTGCTCGGGACTCATGTAGAGCGGCGAGCCGAGAACGGTGCCAGCGATGGTATGGGCGAAGTTGGGTTGGTCTTCGAGAATCTTGCTCACACCGAAGTCGAGCACCTTCGGGATAGTGGTGCCCGCACGCGTTCGATGAAGGAAAATGTTCGAGGGCTTGAGGTCGCGGTGGATGACACCGACCGCGTGCGCCGCGTCGAGGGCACGTGCAACGTCGAGCATCGTGCGACAGAAGTCTCTCGCGAGAACGGGGGGACGCTTCAGCACGTTGTCGAGCGGCTGTCCGTGGAGCAGCTCCATCACGAGAAACAGCAGGCCGTCTTCAGTTTGCCCTACATCAAGAATCTCGATGATGTTCGGGTGGTTGATGCGCGCGGAGACCTTCGCCTCGAGAAGAAAACGTCGCGTGGCGTCAGCGTTTCGTGTCGCGGGCGTGGTCATCACCTTCACCGCAAACTCGCGGTCGGTGAAGATGTTCGTGGCGGCCCAAACCGAGGCCATGCCGCCCGAACCGAGCGAACGGTTCAGTCGATACTTGCCCGCAACAAGAGTCCCCGCCTCCATGGCTCCCACCCATGGCGTACTGGGCTAAAAATGTCCAGTTTGTGGAACAATTTGCCGCGCTGCGTAATGCGATTTCGGTCAAGCTCCGATTGTCATGCCGCCGTCGACCACCAAGGTATGCCCGGTAACGTAGCTGGATGCGTCGGAAGCGAGGTAGACGGCGGCGCCCGCAATTTCGTTCGGCTGCGCGTGCCTCGCGAGTGGCGTCCTCGAGGTGACATGGCTGTGGAGGACGTCGTTGCTCACAATCGCAGCAGCGAGTCTCGTTTCGACGAGTCCGGGTGCGATGGCGTTCACGCGAATGCGCGATGAGGCAAGCTCGACTGCGAACGTCTTCGTCATCGAGATTACGGCGGCCTTGGTCATGCCGTAGACGCCCTGCATGGGCGCGGATGAGATGCCCGCAACGCTTGCCACGTTGATGAGGCTGCCTGGCGCATTTCGCGCTCGAAGATGGCGGGCTGTGGCGCGCAACATCCAGAAGTACCCCTTGAGGTTCACTTCGAATGTCTTGTCCCACGCCGGCTCATCCGTATCCAGAAGGGGTCCGAAATAGGGGTTCGTGGCGGCGTTGTTCACGAGCGCGTCAACCTGGCCGAAGGCGGCGACTGCCTTCTCGACAAGAGCGGTGCAGTCGCTCTCTTTGCCAGCGTGTGCTCCGACGCCGATGGCTCTCTGGTCGCCGTGGCGGCTGTTAATGGTGGCCGCCACGGCTGATGCGCGTTCTTCGCTTCTCGCGCTCAGAACGACCCGCGCACCCTCGTCGGCCATGGCCTCGGCGATCGCTTGGCCGATGCCGCGGCTCGCGCCGGTAATCACAACGACTCTGTTCACCATTGATGCCATGCTTAGCGCTCCGCAGTTCTCCCGAGGGCTCGAAAACGTGCATACCTGTGCTCTCGAAGGGCGGGGCCATCCAGAGAGCGGAGACTGCCCAGGGCCGCTTCGAGGGCATCACCGAGGAAGCGCGTGGCACCGACCGGATCGGTGTGTGCGCCCCGCTTTGGTTCGTCAATAATCTTGTCGATTACGCCGAGCGCAAATAAGTCTTGCGCTGTTACCTTTAGGCGTTCGGCCGCATCCGGTGCGCGCGCGGAGGTGCGCCAAAGAATCGAGGCACAACCCTCTGCGGTGATGACGCTGTAGGTAGCAAAGTGCTGCAACAACACAAGATTGCCAACCCCGAGCGCGAGTGCGCCGCCGCTGCCTCCTTCACCAACAACGATGCTCACGACCGGGACGGTGACGCGTGCGAGTGCAGCGATACACGAGCCGATGGCCTCGCTCTGGCCACGTTCTTCCGCTTCCAGTCCTGGGTAAGCACCTGCAGTATCGATAAATGTAACAATGGGAAGGCCAAATTGATCCGCAAGACCGAATAGGCGCTCAGCCTTTCGGTACCCCTCCGGGTGGGGCATGCCGAAATTTCGCTCAGAGTTCTCTTTCGCCGATCGCCCCTTTCGGTGACCTGCGATGGCGACGTTGCGGCCCCGGAATGTTCCAATGCCCGTGACGATCGCCTTGTCGTCTGCAAATGCACGGTCGCCGCAGAGCTCGACGAACGGTTCGATGAGCGCGCTGACGTAATCGAGCGTGCTCGGCCGGAGGGGATGTCGGCACAGTTGCACTTTTTCCCACGCTGAGAGCCGCGCGTAGATCTCGGTCGTGATCGTTTCGTGTTGCTCTTCGAGAATCGCAAGGTCCGCGCGGGGCGTTCCGAGCGCGGCAAGCTCATCGATTTGATCGCGCAACCGAGCAAGCGGCTCCTCGAATGGGAGAAGAAATGCTTGAGCCACAGATTAGCCCTCGGCTGTTGGGACGCCGTAGATCTGCGTCTTGTTCACGGTGCGTTCGCGCAATACGCGAAAACGGCGCATAGGGTGTTCCTTACCCTTGAGCGATTGTGGCTCGAGCTCTTCGGTTTCGAATCGATGTCCGAGGCGCGAGAGCGTCGCTTCGCTGATCACGATCTGGCCACCGATGGCGCTCTGGCATAGACGGGCGCTCGTGTTTGCGGTGTCGCCAATGGCCGTGTAGCTGAGCGCTTTTGAACTTCCCACGTAGCCGACGACGACCGGTCCCGAGTGAAGCCCAAACCCAATAGAAAGCGCCTGCTGTCCTCTTGCGACACGCTCGGCGTTGAAGCGCTCTAAGACGCGCACTTGATCGAGCGCACAAGCCACCGCGCGAATCGCACCGTCGTGCGCAGGCGCGGGCGCGCCCCAAAACGCCATGATGCCGTCGCCCATGAACTTGTCGAGGGTGCCTTCATATTTGAAGAGGGTTTCGACCATCAGTTCGAAATACTCGTTCAGCATGTCAACAATTTCTTCGGCGGCGGTGCCCTCACTCATGGCGGTAAAGCCGCGAATATCGCTGTTGAAGACGGTGCACTCTGACATGAGCGCGCCGCCCTTTTTGACTTCGAGTTTGCCCGAGATCATTCGCTCTGCGACGTTCGGCGCTACAAGGCGTGAGAATCGTTCGCGTAGGACGATCTCCTGTTCGACCTTGCGAGCGAGCAAGTTGTTCTCGATGAACATGGCCGCTTGGTTGGCAACGGCGGTGAGAATTTCGAGATCCTTCGCTTGAAATTGGGCAAGCGACTCAGAGTCGAGCCACACCGCGCCAAGAACTTCGCGCTCATGCTCGTGCAGGAGCGGAACGACGATCGCGCTGGAAATGCGATTGAGGATCATCGACTTGCCCTTCGAGGCCGCAAAGTCGGTGCTCGCATCGTGAGTGAGCACGCTCGCTCGCTCTGTCACAACGTGATTCAGTATTGTCGTCGAAATTTGGATCGCGACGTCTCGCCCATCGCGACGTCTCGCAGCGCGGGGTTGCAACGTGCCGTTTTCCTCCCGCAGCATGATGACGCCGCGGTCCGCATTCACACACTTCAGGAGCGCGGTGAGAATTTTGTCAAGCAACTGATCCAAATCACGCTCGAGCGCGATTTCACGGGTCAATTCCCAACTGACGCGGAGGCGCTCATAGTCGAGTCGCAACTGATCGGGCTCGGCGATCGCGTCGAATGGCAAGAACGCGCGGGTCTCCGCCGTTATCTGCGTACCTATCGAGCGTCCACCTTCGAACATGTCGATGCGGGTGCCGCTGATGTGTCTTACCGGTGGTCCAGCGCGAGGCGTTTGTGGAGTAAGCGCGGGTCCACTGTGGTTTGGCGATGACGACTGTGGTGGCCTCACTGAGGGCACGCCGTGGTTCGGGGCAGATGGCAGTGGAGGCCTCCCCGAAGGTAAAGGTGATTGACCTTCGGCTCGGCTCGCTGCGGACGCGGTCGGAACCTGCCCGGATGCCGATGATGCGTGCCCGCCATTCGACGGGGGCGAAAACGGAACTACGTGCGTTGCATTGGCCGGCGTACGCACAGAAGCCGGCCCGCCCGCGGGGGCCTCTTCGAACCGACCTCGCGTTGAACCCAAGGTGATTTCGTCACCGTGTCGCAGCATCTGTTCGCCGCGGACCCGTTCACCATTGATATAGCTGCCATTGAGGCTGCCAAGGTCTCGCAAGAAGAAGCGATTCTGCCGCTGCTCGATGATCGAGTGCTCTTTTGACACGATTTTGTCGAGGACTTGGATCGTGTTGTTCGGGTGTCGGCCGAGCGTGTTGTGCGCGCGAAGTTCGACCGTCTGCTGCCCTTCGGCTGTCTGCAGGATCAGGCGCGCCATTCCTTGCGGGAGGATACACCGCTTCTTCTTCCTCCCACAACGAAGCGCCTCTATGTTGGAGCGGTTTCTTCGCTTCGCGCGTTTTCACGCGCAAAGCCGTGTTCGCACTTGATAAAAGAAAGTCTAGATGACCAAAAAGCGTCACCCGACCGCGCCCGCAGAGCCGCGCGAGAAGCATCCAAAGAAACCGAGCGAGACCATTCCGCCGCCGCCGCTCCGCCCTTGGACCGAGAGCCTTCCGGAGAGCCTTTCGCCATCGACGAGGCGAGACGCGCTGCGGATTTCGGCCGATGCGGTCACCGTTCAAACCGATCCGATGGTGCTTCCCGAGGAGCCCGATTCGAGCGAGGGGCTCTTTGCGCTCGTTCCAGCGGTAGCGCGTCGAGCGATGGATCTTGGTCTTGCGACCCGCGAAGCGAGCTTTCACGTGTTTGTCGCCGCTGAACCTGAAGTGATGATCGAAGACGACGTTGTGCGCTACGCAACGCAGTACCTCGCGCATCGCACCACGGCGAACGACATCGTCTACGTTCACGACTTCGACAGGCCGGCGGCGCCAAGGCCGTTGCTCCTGCCACCGGGAGTCGGACCGGCGCTCGTCGAGGCGATGTCTGTTGCGATCGCGCGGCTCAGAGAGACGATCCCGACGCTCCTCGATGCCGATGCGTTTCAAGCGTCGCAACAAAAACTTGGCGAAGAGCTCGAAACTCACAATCGTCAAGCTATTTTACAATTGGAACTCACCGCGAAGACGCTCGGATTCGGGGTGAAGCCCGTGCAAGGCGGCGTGCAGACGTTCCCGATGCTCCACGGAAAACCTCTTTCGGCGGAGCAGTTTGCAGTTCTCGACGAGTCGACGAAAAAGGCGCTGGCTGAAGCGGAGGCCAAGCTCACGCGCGAAGTTGAAAAAGCCGCTGGCGTCGTTCGTGCTCAGACGGCGCACATTGATGCGGAACGTGAACGTGCGCTCGCGACTGCGGCGAGTGGACTCATCGACACTGCGATGCAGGGTCTCGCCGATGGCTTCGCGCCCTATGGCGATGAGGTACGCATCTACGTCGAACGTGTGCACCACGCACTCGTGGAAGACTGGCACGACTTTCTCGAATTGCCCCAGCTTCAGGAGGGCGTGGGCGATGGGAACGAAGACTCAGGCGACGGGAAAGACCACGATCCGGAGCTCGCAACACGCCTTGGTCGATTTCGCGTCAACCTTCTCGTGTCACACAAACCGGGCACTCCCGCGCCAATCATCTACGACACCAATCCAACGTATCCAAACCTGTTTGGCTATCTCGAGCGTCGTGCGCGCTTTGGCGCACTCCTTACGGATTTCTCGCGCATTCGAGGTGGGTCACTTCACGCCGCATCTGGGGGCGTTCTCGTCGTTCGTGCGGCTGACGTCCTCGCCGATCCGATCATTTGGGAGCGACTGAAGCGGGTTCTAAGAGAGAGGCAAGTGGGTGCTGAGGACCCGCTTGGCCCCCTCGGTCTCTATGCGACGTCGCTGCGCCCTGTTCCTGTGCCGTTACGCGTGCGTGTTGTGCTCGTCGGGAAGCCAGAGCTGTACGCGATGCTTCTCGAAGCTGATCCCGATTTCGCGTCGCTCTTTCGCGTCAAGGTGGAGGTCGAACCCTCGATTCCACGCAACATCAACTCAATGCGTTCGCTCGACGCCTACCTGATGGACATGGCAGTTCAGCGCGAGTGGGGCGAGTTCGATCGCTCAGCGCGCGCCAAGTTGCTCGACCTTGCGACGCGCCTGTCTGGCGAGCGCAATCGCCTTGCGCTCATCCTTGCGCCGCTTGAAGAGACGGCAGCCTTCGCAAGCGCGATCGCGACTGCGCGTGCGATTAATGGACCGAAACACAACCGACCGAGTGACGAAAAGGATGAGCCGGCGATTCGAGCGTCGATCATTCCGCCACCGTCCACCGTCGTGAACGCAGAGGACATCGCAATTTCGTGGAAGGAACGCCGCGACCGCATGGGATCTGCCGAGCGACACATTCGCGAGATCACGCTGCGCGGCGAAGTCGCACTCGACACGAGCGGTCATCGCGTTGGCGTTGTCAATGGACTCAGCGTTTACAGCGCGGGCGACGTGGAGTTTGGACAGCCCATGCGCGTGACCGCGGTTGTCGCACTCGGTCGTGAAGGCATCGTCGATGTTGAGCGTGAGGCGCAACTTGGTGGTCCAATTCACACGAAGGGCGTGCACATTTTGAGGGGCTACTTGCTCCGCATGTTTGGACAAGAACGGCCGCTCAGTCTCCGGGCGCAAATCGCATTCGAGCAGAGCTACGGCGAGGTCGAAGGCGACAGTGCGTCTTCCGCCGAGCTCTACGCGGTACTCAGCGCGCTCGCAGACGTGCCGATCGATCAAGGAATCGCGATCACTGGGAGTGTGAATCAACTCGGTGAAATTCAGGCGATCGGCGGCGTCTGCGCGAAGATAGAGGGTTTCTTCGAGCTCTGCCGCGCACGCGGCCTTTCGGGCACACAAGGCGTTCTCTTGCCTCGATCGAACTTGCAACATCTCGTTTTGCGAGAAGACATCGCCGCCGCTATTGGTCGCGATGAGTTTCACATTTATGCC
>JAHFDY010000195.1 GCA_023248735.1 Myxococcales bacterium | reverse complement strand
GCCCAGCGCACGGCGTTCTTCTCGAACGAGAAAGCCAAGCGCGAACTCGGACTTCCGACACGACCCATTGAGGAATCGATCCGAAGGGCAGTGTCTTGGTTCAGGCAAACGGGGATGGCAAAGGCGTAGGCCACCGGGTACGACCCACCACTTCCATAAGTTCGCTATCGCAGCGAATGGGTGACGTCCAGAAAAGTCAATTTGGTTGCCTTACCGCGCAAGCGTCCTGTTTGCGTCTCGCAACCGCACGAGCACCCAAAACGAGACGTTCGAACGCGTTCAAAGCGGATACGCGCATTGCGAATGGTCAGCAAAATTGACTATTCCAGTGGTTGATAGTTCCACAAACTGACGACACAATTTCGTGGCTGACAAAGAGAAACCACCGAAGGTCCGTGAGGTCCTTCGGTGGTGACTTGAGCAACCTGGTGCTCTCGTAACGGTTACTTCTTTGCAGCAGCCTTCTTCGCGGCAGGCTTCTTCTTCGCAGCTGCCTTCTTCTTCGCAGCTGGCTTCTTTGCAGCTGCCTTCTTCGCAGCTGGCTTCTTTGCGGCAGCTGGCTTCTTCGCAGCAGCCTTCTTCGCGGCAGGCTTCTTTGCAGCAGTCTTCTTTGCGGCCATTCGTTTTGATCCTTTCTCAGTTACATTTCGAACAGTTGTACTGCTAGGCAACCTGGCAGCACTTGCGTGTCTGCCAACGCCATTCTTCGGAATCACCGTCAGCGAACGCTGTGAAGCGCGCGCGTCGAGTGCCTCGCGAACTCTTTCGTCGAGTGCGTCGAAACTGAACGCACCCCCCTTGTCGAGATATCCGTCAGCCCCGTAGAGCGGGCTGGTTAGTTGGTTAAGATTCTCTCCGATGCCAGTAAGCATCACGACGCCCGTGTGAGCGAGCGCCACGTCCTCTCGAATTTTTCTACACACTTCCCAACCACTCATGCCTGGCATCATCACATCCAACACAACCAGGTCAGGAAGGCGATCTTTTGCGATGCTCCACGCCTCGTCACCGTCACGCGCTTCAAGCACTTCGAGCTTCGGTTCATCGAGCTCACGAAGGTGATCTGAAATCAACTCAAGCATCGTGGGTTCATCATCTGCGACAAGAACGATCGGTGGTGGAGGCGAGCCATGCGAGACCATGAACGCGATGATCGGGCGTGAGTGACTTCTAGGTCAAGTGTTCCACAAGGATTTACTCATCCGGAAACCTTGTGGGCACCCCCGCACTCGACTCAACGAGCTGCTTGGAGGCATGGACGAACTTCACCATGGTCGGCATGTGACCCCTCGTAAGCTTGAGTTGACCCTGCATCAGAGCCTTCGTCGGATCGAGCTCTCGCTTGATCACCTTCTTCCACTGTGGGTACTCGCCGACGATGACGAAGGCCGCGGATTGGGCAGTCTCGAGCGGCACGAGCGTGCATGCGTTGCATTTGCCCTCATGCACGTCGAGCAGCATGGCCATGTCCGTGGCAATCCCCGCAGGCGGGTCGGCGCGGACGATCATCGCCACCGATCCGTGGGTCCATAGCGCCGCTGCCTGGGCGTACCCGGCGTTGGCGTTGATCGCACCCTGATATGCCGCACACCATTCTTCAGACGGAAATCGAAAGGTCATCGCATCCTCCAGCGAGAGCGCGAACTAGCACGATGCGGGATGATGTGGGTGGTGCGATTCGTGTTTACGCGCAGCGCGGTGGATCGATCCGCTAGACTCCAGTCACGATGCGCACCCCCGCGCCTGCCAGACCTCACGTTCACGCACGAGGCAATCAACGCCTCGACGCCGTCCTCGACTTTGCTGCCTTCGCCGCTAGGCCGATGCCGCTCGTCACATTGCTCGACGTCGCGCCGAAGCGCATCGCCGAGATCTTCAGCGCGAACGTGTGTTCGCTCTATCTCATCGAAGGCGACGGCAACGAGCTCGTCATGCGCGGCAACGTCGGCTTCGAAAGCCAAGCGCTGGGCCAGGTCCGAATGCGCGTTGGCCAAGGCATCACAGGCGAGGCAATTGAGTACATGAGGCCGATGTCGGCCGAGACCGCCGAGGCACACGCGGCCTACAAACACTTCGCCGAGCTTGGCGAGGAGCGCTTCCCGGTGTTCCTTGCGGTCCCGATTCGAGGTCGCTCGGGTGCCCTCGGTGCGCTGGTTGTGCAGCGCGCGAGCGTCCCCTTCGAACAGGCAGATATCGAATTGCTCGTTCTCATTGGGGGCATCATCGTTGCGGGCATCCGTCAGAGTTGCTCGATTCACAACGTGAGCGCTCCGAACGTCGAACGGGAGGCGGCACCCGCAAAGTCACCCTCACAGGACGACCTGTGATCGCCGGCCGTGCGCTCGGCGCGGTCGCCGCGCTCCGAAGACCGCCATCCCATCCTCAAGAAGGCACCGCCAGCGAAGAAGGCACGAAAGCCGACACGCGTCTCATAAAGGGAGCGTTCGAGGTCGCCACCAAAGCGATCCGTAGTCTTCGTACAAAGGCGAATCAGCTCAACGTCAAGGAGAGCGCGTTCCTCGGCACCTACCTCGAACTACTCGAAGACATGCGCTTCCGTGAGCGTGCACTGGAACTCGCGCAAAAAGGTCAGGGCGTCGCGCCGTCGCTCGCCCAGGTCGCCCGAGAAGTCACACGCACCGCCATCTCTTTCACCCGCGATCCATTTCTCGAGGAGCGAGCAAAGGACATCGAAGACCTCTGCGACGCTCTCACCATGCTCGCTTTGAACGACCGGCGGACGGCACTGCCCACGAAGTCCATTCTACTTGGCGACGCCCTTACGGTCTTCGACCTCCTCGTGTCGGCAAAGGCACAGCCCGTCGGTATCATTCTCAGCGATCGCGCCGCCGGTCCACGCACCCAGGCGTTACTTAGACTCCTCGACGTTCCCTCCGTCATTGACGTCGTGGGCGTGTTTCGATGGGCAAGCGACGGTGACCTCGCGCTCCTGGACGGTGATCACGGACTCCTCATCATCAACCCGACAAAGAGCGAAATCGCGAGCCTGCGTGAAGCCCGACGCACGAACGACGGCTCAACGAAGTGAGCCGAGCAGCCACGCGCTTGCAGCGACATCGTTTGGAGAAGCGAGTTGACCATTGCGTGATGCAACCATGAGATAGCGGTGCATTAAGCTGTCGGCGCTCCACCGCACGGGCTCCTCTGAGCAAAGCCAAACCAAATCGCCAACCCGCTTTCGCAGTGCCGCAAGCTCCAGGAGGCCGGGATCGCGAAAGTTAGCCCGTCCATCGCCCAGGAGAACGACGACCGAGCGCCGATCGAGATAGGGCCGAGCGAGCGTCATGAATCCACGAATCGCGGCGCCATAGTTCGAGATCTGTCCGACACCGGCGTCATGAACGATGCGTTGAGCCGACTTGGCCTCGGAAAGGGCCAGCGTGACCGCCGCGGTTGTTGACGCAAAGACGTAGCATCGACTGCACTTAAAGAAGTAGGACGCCCTCCCAATAAACTTGAGGAGCAGCTCCGCGATCGGACGGGTCGATTCGCTCACATCGCACAGAAAGAAAAATGCCGGAGCCTTCCTCCGGTTGCGCGATCGCGGGATACGTTGCGGCACACCGTGAGTGCGCGCTTGATCGCGAAGAAGGCGTCTTGAGTCGATCGACCGACCGCGTGCTGCCCTCTGACGCCGTCGCAATCGACAACGAAGTTGACTAGCGGCTTGCCTCAGCAAGCGATCGAGCGCGACGGCGCTCAGCGGCACGGCGGCCTCATGGTTCCCGCCCTCTAAAGACTCAAGCCTTGCGCTCACTTGATCCCGAATGCGATGGGTCGTTTGCCTAAGAAAGGCATTCACCACGTCAAATGCACGTTCCGCGGCTTCAGCGGCAAGCGCGCCGCGCAGTGCAACGCGCAGTGTCCCCAGCCGGTGTTGCGCATGGCTGAGACGAGCCTTGTTCGTAACATCGTGGGTTACCTTTGCGGCGGGACCCGACCCTTTGCGGAGGGCCACTTCTGACAAGTACGCTAGCTCGGTCTCGTCGTCGACGACGCGCTCGCTTTCCAGCCAAGTGCGCACCAAGTCAGCCGCGTCGGCGAGGCCAGCAAAGCGCAATGCCTGATCCAACGATCGCGCACGCGTATGCGACAGGAAGAACTCATCAAACACGCGCGAGGCCACGGCCCGTTCGTCCGCACTTGAAGCAAGGCACGAAAGCAACGTTGTGCGAACTTGCTCGCGATCCGTGAGACCAACAAAGGCCAGGCCCCGTG
Organism: Myxococcales bacterium; assembly: GCA_023248735.1. Lineage (GTDB taxonomy): Bacteria > Myxococcota_A > Polyangia > Polyangiales > Polyangiaceae > JAHFDX01. Next base: position 3,801 of record JAHFDY010000195.1, on the reverse strand, counting down.
CCGCAACTATCAACTGCTCGACCGAGCATGCGACTCCAGCCGAACGCAACGCGAACACAAACTCATCGACCATCCGAACCAAATCGGGAACGCTCATCGTCGAGGCAAGATCGTCGAAAGGGTCGCGCTGAGCCTCGTTTCAAAGTCGGGACTGAACCCCGCGATGATCTCCGACACGCGACTATTCTGATCCACAACCACAAACGTCGGCAGTGAGAACACGAAGAACTTGGCGGCCATCTCGCCTCGGTCGTCGCTTGCGACCGCCAAACCGGCAGGCTCGGTAGCCGCGAAGGCACTCGCGATATCGCGTGGGTCCTCACGCATATGGACGAGGCGGACGCCCTGCACGCGAAACCGATCGTGCACGCGCAAGAGGCCGGGCTCCGCCATACGGCACGGTCCGCACCACGAAGCGCCGAACGCAACGATCGTTGCGCGCGGAGTCGGACCGCCGCCTCTTGATACCCATTCGACCTTGTCAAGGTTAGGAACGAGCTGGCCGATGAGCTGCGAGCGTTGGATCTCCAACTCCGATGGCCGAGCTGCAGGCGACACCGATGCGCTTTCCACACGGCCCGCGCGAATGAATCGCACGTTCACAGGCTCGCCCAACGCCACCCCGTCGAGCGCAGCACGCAAATCGCGAGGCGAACGCACCGCGCGGTAGCCGATGCTGCTGACGCAATCATCAGGCTTGAGCCCCGCACGTTCGGCGGGCGATTTGGCAAGCACGCGTTGGATACGCGCGCCCTCGCATGACTTCGCGCTCTCGGAGAGGACGCCAATCCACGCCGAAGCTGCCAGCGCCGGCAGACTCACGAGACTTATCGACAGCGCCGCGAAGATGGCACGCATCTAGGAAGCGTACGCGGAAGACGCACCTCGCACCAATTGGTGCCTCGACACCAGGGCGGCGGCTCGGGGCCATCGGATGAGACCCATCAGCATTGACAAATTACCCACCCCGTGTACGGTGCGCCCCTCACACGCGCCCGTAGCTCAGCTGGATAGAGCACCGGTCTACGGAACCGGTTGTCGGAAGTTCGAATCTTCCCGGGCGCGCCACCCATGCCGCGTCGTGAGAATTGGAACGATCGCCGGGACGCCTTCTGGATGGGGGTTGCTATCGCCGAAGCGAGAGTCTCGGAGAGCTTGGGCGACGTGCCCGTCGGATGTGTCCTCGTGGACGCAAACGACCGATTTCTCTCGAGCGGACGCAATCTTCGCGAGGCCACACGCAATCCGATCGCCCACGCTGAACTCGTCGCGCTTCAAGCCGCAACCGGCGCATTCCTCAGCTGGCGCATCGAAAATGTAACATCGTATGTAACGATGGAACCGTGCGTCATGTGCGCCGGCGCGCTCCTCAACGCTAGAGTCGCGCGCATCGTTTTTGGGTGCCTCGATCCGAAGGCTGGCGCGATGTCCTCCAAATATGCCATTGGCCAAGACGGAAAGTTGAACCACACCTTCGAGCTCACCTCGGGAGTGCGAGAATCAGAGTGTGCAGCCCTCCTGCAAAACTTCTTCGCATCGGTCCGAAAGCGCAAACGCGAGGCACAGTAGTTGGTAAATTTACTTAACTGTTAAGGATCGTCGCCAGACGCCCCGGCGGGTGCCTTCCTACGTCCGCCAAAATAAATGGGCTCTTGAAACGCCTCCTCAATGTCCTCGGGCTCCAATCCTCCGGCGCGCTTCAGATTCTCAGCCGCACGACGAAGGTACCGAGCCCAGCCCTCCGGCACCGACCCGTTTCCACGCATGCGAGCGTGCTTCACCGGCGAAGGCAGAACCGAAATGAGAAAGAGCGCTTCGCCAAGAGACAAGGCGCTCGGAGTTGTTGAGAAGTAATACTGCGAAGCCGCACGGACACCGTAGACGTTTGGCCCGAATTCGATCAAATTTAGGTACAATTCAAGCAGCTCTTCCTTCGTAAACGTCTGCTCAAGGTAGTCCGTGAGAAGGACTTCTTCGAGTTTCCGAAAGAGCGTCTTGTGCCGCGTAAGAAATAGATTCTTCGCGAGCTGCATCGTGACCGTACTGCCTCCCCGCAGGAACGCGCCCGCCCGAAGATCGGCGATCAGCGCACTCTTCAGCGAAGGATGGTGAAATCCACGGTGCCGAAAAAACGTACCGTCCTCCATCGCGGTTACCGCCAACGGAAGGAATTTTCCCACGCTCCCGTAGGGCGTCCATTCCGGTGTACCGGGCCCCGCAGGCTTGACGACTTCCGATCCGTCGGGGCCATAGAAGCGATGCAAAAATGGCTTTCGAAATACGTCCCGCGCAATGTCCTGCGGAACGCGAGAGAATCGACATGAGTTCGACACTGCATAGTCAAGCTTCGGATCTTCTTTCGCGCCAACCGTGAAGCTGACTTTTGCATCGAGCGCGATCGTCCCAGCCAATTCGGTCCCAGCGACACGGGTCCAGCTCCCAGTTGGGAACGCTTCGAACGCGAGCTGGCATCGAACCTCTGGGATGTGGAGTTCAAGTTCCAAAGAAGGACTATCGGCTCGGGGCAAGACAACGACGTCCGCTGTTACTTTCGCTTCGCCCTGTGCAGCAGACGCAAAAACGCGCCATCGTTCGCCTCCTGCCGGGGCGAGGCGAAAGTCGATCCGCAGCGGGCGCATCCGGAGCGGCGCATCGGCAAGCCGCTCATGCTCAACACAAATTTCGCGCGCGTCGAGAACGCCCGACACCACCTGTTCGTCGCTATCGAATCGCAATGTCCCGCTGATGCGCGCCGCATCGCGCCCGCACCATGCTGGGTGCACTGGCAAGACGCGGCCAACGCGGAAATCGACAAACTCAACCTCGACGGGTCTCGACCCCAAATTCACTTTCACGGCCGACGGCGGTTGTGGAGGTCCTTCAAAGCCACCCCACATTAGATCGACCGATCCGAGCGACGCTTCCCGCCACGCCAGGTCTTGAACTCGAACCCGCCCCGACTCTGCAATTGCGCGCAACGAAGTAAGCGCACGCTCGCGGCTAAACGACACAAGCGAAAAGAGCGCCTTGAGATCGCGCGCCGGCGTGTTCACGACATCGACAGCGCTCTCCGGGCGCGCGGCCGTAGCGATGGTCATGCCTCGTGCAGCCAACGCAATGTTCCCATTGCGAAGCGACCCCGAAAGATCATGCGCGCTAATTTGATTGCCACCGACGGTCGCGCTTGCCTCGACGCACGACCATTCGAACTGGCCATGGTTGAGATCGAAAGTCCCACGCTGACAGACGCCGCTCTTATCTGAGCCCTCGTAACCAACATCAACTCGCTCAATCCTAACAAGAAACTCCGTCGAACGAGCGCGGCTCCCCTCATTCGGAGATGAACCACCATGACGAATGACCTGCGCGTTCCCGTCGCTCACCCAAATGCGCTTTCGCGGAAACCACTCAACTCGCACGTCGCCGAACTGAAAACGCCCATGGTCACCGCTACCGAGAACGCCCCGAAGCGTGACGCCAAACGGGGTCACGAAGCATCCACCGACTTCGTTAACGTCAAATCCTCGTGCATGTGCCTCCGTACGGAAGCGGCGCAACGCATAAGCCCGCGCTCCTAATTCCAGAATGACGAGCACGAGAACGCCAGCGACCAAAAAGCGCCGACGACGCAACAAAAAACGAAAAGCCCACTCACGTAGCTTCCCTGCAATAGCGGGCACTGCTCGTAGTGGGCTCATATAAAAAAACCCGGCGGCGTCCTACTCTCCCACACGGCTTCCCGTGCAGTACCATCGGCTCCGAAGAGCTTAACTTCCGAGTTCGGGATGGGATCGGGTGTGG
>JAHFDY010000032.1:22289-32760 GCA_023248735.1 Myxococcales bacterium | reverse complement strand
AGTTGTCCAAAGCCGCTGTTGCCCCAACATTTGACTCGATCGTTGTCGAGGATGACGCAGGTCGAGTCGCCAAAGCCTGCCGAGATGGCTTTCGCGCTTCGGCCTTTGCCGAGGTCGACTGTCTTCAGCGCGTCACCCATCTGCCCTGACTTCTTGCCGCGACTCTTCGTATGGCCGAGACCGAGCTGGCCCTTGTCGTTCTTGCCCCAACATTTTACCGAGCCGTCGTCGAGAATGGCGCACGTATGCGTCAGGGCCGGCGAAACGAATTTCGCTTTTCGACCCGTACCGAGGTCCACGTAAGGCAGCGCGTCACCCATTTCGCCGGCTCCATCGCCGCGATTCTCCTTGTCGCCAAGGCCGAGCTGACCATCCTCGTTGATACCCCAGCACTTCAGGAGGCCACCGTTCATGATCGCACAAGCATGATTTGCGCCTGCGGCTACCTGTACGAGAGAGAAATGATTGGGCTGCACGTGAAGAACAGCATCAGCCGACTCACCAGCATTTTCCGGCGCAGCGCTGCACGCGGGGAGGGCCGCGAACATCAGCAGTACGGGCAGGGGAATCGAGATCGTTTTCTTCATGGATTTTCCTAATGGTTGAGGGGGGTCACCTGCACCGCGGCGCCAGGTGACTACCCGCAAGTGAGCGCTCCTTGAACATGATGGAGGGGAGAGGCTTTGCCATTACCTCGCGAGTTATCGCGTCGGTTGAGCTGTCCCAGAAGGACGCGCACCGTCCTCGTGTTCTGGCCACGCGAAGCCGAAAAATACCGAGCGACCCATGTTTCTCGTGCCTCGAAGAAGACGCGCAAGACGGACCGAAATCGCACGGTGCGACGACGATCTAAAGTCTGTACCTCCACTTTGGCGAGCTTGAGGAGCAGTCGAGCAAACGATCTGCCGGCATGAGCGATCGTTACGCGGGGTGAATGGCTCACCACCGTCGCTTTTCCGGCGGTATCGACTTCGAATCGCAAGACGGGTGTCGATGGTGGAGGTTGACCGCGGAACACTTCGTAAAAAGGTAAGCTGATTGACTATTGCAAAAAGTCGTCGTTCACAGGATTGGAGGAGATCCGCTCTCCGTCTCTCGGGGTCGCTCCGAATACGCGAACGAGTGCGGTTCGGATGCCGCAAATTCTTACGGGCCCTCGCGTTTCCAAAGCCGTCAAGCGACGGAACTAACTACTCGCGCGCTGCAAGCCTGGCTCAACGGTGCTACAATGCACTGATGACCGCCGCTCGTCGCGCTCAGTGGGAAGTTACGATCGATCGCGACGGCACGTCTGATTCCCAAGTCGAAGATGCGAAATTCTGGCTTCGTCTACCTCCGTCGGAGCGGGCCTTCCGCACGTGGGAGCTTAGCAAAGAAGTCTACGCCTTGGCGGAGCTCAACGGCGGTGCGTTTGACGAAGACCTAGGCGCAAAGATGTCATGTGGAGACCTGAGTGAACGACGACTTCCTCGATCTGCTTTCCGCATTACTCGCCGCTAACGTGCGCTTCCTCGTGATCGGAGCCTATGCCGTTGGCGTTCACGGCCGCCCGCGAGCAACCAAGGATATCGACGTTTGGATAGAGGCAAGTCGTGACAATGCCCAGCGCGTAATGGTGGCGTTGCGAGCGTTTGGTGCACCGCTTGGCGACCTCACCGAAAGTGATCTCGAAACACCCGGGACCGGGTTCAAGATGGGAATTCCGCCGCGTCGCATCGATGTGTTGACGAAGATCGAAGGACTCACATTTGAGCAAGCTTGGCCAAATCGTCTTTCGGCATCTTTCTCCGAAACCGTTGTCTGTCCGGTGATCGGACTTGATGATCTCATCACAAACAAGCGTGCGGCCGCGAGGCCTCAAGATCTCGCAGACGTGGCGGCGCTGGAACGCATCCGTCGGCTCGAGCAGTAGTCTCTACGAATCTCTCGCGTCTACTCGCGCACCTGGACCTGCGCGTGCACGAGCGCGTGAGCTCGACGTTTCGACTTCGCTTAAGGTGTGATCGATGGGGTTGATGGAGTCTTCGGCGCCGCCTGCGTGCGCCGCTTGGTCATGGTGCTGGCAACGTGTGCGGCTTGCAGCCCCCGGCCAGTTCCGATCCCACGCATCCGATTAAGGCGATCCCGTCCCGGCAACCTGGGTTTTGCGTGCCCAAGCTCTCGTCGTAAATCGACGCGTTGCTCTTCGCCACCTCCCATCGCTGCATCAGCTTGCCAATGGCCAATGCATAACCCGATCGCAGATCCGGGCGAACAAGAGACAGAGGGCAGGCGACGGCTTGAAACTGTTTCGCGTAGTCGGGGTCTTGCGGGCTTAGCCATTTTTCAAAATTGACCTGAAGCTCGATGAACCCTCGCATGTTGGCGGGTGTCGTATCGACGATACCCACCCACGAGCGCTGCACGACGAGTCCGAGAACCTGACCCGCGCGCACGGGATCGCCGACTCCAAATGCAAACGCAGCCTGTCCCGAGGGAGGCACAATGTGATCGAACGATACGATCCACCAAGATGAGGCTTCCGTGCGAAGGTGAACTTCCCAGTCGAGCGTCTGCGGTTGGTATTGAACGCTGGTGACGACGCCATCAATGGGTGACACAAGTTGGGTGCCGGTTTTCACGTACATGTCCATGCTCAAACTCGAGCTTGCACCTGACGCATCCCAGAAGCTGATCACGTTGAAGGTCCCGAGAAAATTGGGCTGCGAGAGCTCAGCACCATAAAAATCGCCAGTGTCGTTGGCATCCATCGTGCCGAACTTCACTCCAAGATTCTGCAGCACTGGAGCCTTCAAGTAGTTTTCTAGTTTTTCTTGATCGAAGGTCTTCGGGGCTGTCGCTTCGGTTTGCCCAACGTCGTTCGCGACGTCTCCAACGTTCCCGTCGGTTCCGTTTGCGTCGGGTACGCTTGCGTCGGCCGCGTCGGTGGCCAGTGTCCCGTTTGTGGCATCGGCAAGTGTGGGCGAGCTCGAGCTTCCCGCATCAGCGCGATCCGACTTGCTCGCGTCAACCGCGTCGGTGGTATCGGTGGCGAGCGCCCCGTCTGCGGCATCGGCAAGTGTGGGCGAGGTTGAGCTTCCCGCGTCAGTGTGAACCGACTTGCTAGCGTCGTTGCCGCCGTCGTTTGTAGTCATCGGTGGGTCGTCTGTCTCCCGGGAAGGTGACATCTGTGACGCAGCGCAATGAGTCAGCACAAACGCAATCGGGAGCAGGGTCTTCACAAGAACCTGAACGGCATTGTGCAAAGGAGCCTAACCCCCCAACCCTTTGGCGAATGGCTCAGCTGGCGCTACGCTGCGCCGGTGTCCTTTCGCGATCCACTTGAGTCGGCGCAACTCCGTATCGAAGCGCTCGAAAGAGAAAATGCGACGCTTCGCGCACCAGCACCAAAGAAGGGGTCGAACGTACTCTTTTCGATCCTCGTTGCGGGCGGAACCCTTTTCGCGCTCATCCTGATTGGAGCGTTCGGGATGGGCATCGCAAAGGGGATTGAGCGTTGGAAGGCAACACCCGCTGCGCAAAAAACCGTGCGCCACGGCGTCGTTTCGGGGGTGGGGGTTTCCATAAACGACCTTCGCGTCGGAACCGGCCGCGCGGTCGCCGTCGGCGACAAATTGGAAGTGCACTATCGGGGTTCGCTCCAAAACGGCACCGAGTTCGACAGCTCGTATGCGCGGAGCGAGCCCTTCACCTTTGTGCTTGGCAAGGGCCAGGTCATCAAGGGATGGGAGCAAGGCTTCGACGGCATGAGAATCGGAGGCAAGCGTCGCCTGACGATCCCGCCCGACCTTGGATACGGAAGCAAAGCAATGACGAAGATTCCCGCGAACTCGACGTTAGTTTTCGAGGTTGAGCTCCTTGGGGCGAAGTCACAACTCTAGGAATTTCCCTCGCCCGAAGTGACGTCCTGCCTTGACGTTCGTATCACAATGTATCACAACGTAGCTCATGGTAACGCCAAAGCGGTCGATCGCACACCTAAAAGACAGCGATTTGCACTGGATCGAGCTGGGACAGGGTTCACCGGTCGTGCTCATCCATGGCCTCAACGATTCACTTCAAACGTGGTCGAGGGTCGCGCCGCTCCTCGCGAGGAACCATCGTGTGCTCATGCTCGACCTGCCAGGACACGGTCTGTCGGGTCGACCTGACGCGGGCTACGAACTCTCTTGGTATGCGGGCATCGTCTCACAATGGCTCGACGCGATCGACGTTGAGCGAGCCGATGTGATTGGCCATTCCTATGGCGGCGGTGTGGCACAGTGGCTCTTGCTCGAACACCGCGAGCGCGTGCGGCGTGTTGGACTCGTTGCGGCAGGGGGGCTTGGGCGCGAGGTTTCGTTCGCGTTGCGCCTCGCTGCGATTCCGCACGTCGTTGAGAAGATGGGACAACCGTTCATGCGTATGGGCACGCATCTCGGGCTTGGATCACTTGGGGCCACCTATACGCGTGAAGAAATTGGCGAGCTCGGGTGGATGAATTCGCAACCTGGATCGGCGCGAGCGCTTGCGCGGACGGTGCGCGATGTCATTGGTTTCGGCGGTCAGCGACGACATTTTCTCGAACGCGCAAATGAAGTTGCCGAGCTGCCGCCGATGCACTTGTTTTGGGGCAACCGCGATCCGGTTATTCCGATGAAGCACGCAGCGAGCATTCTCGACCACGTCGAGGGCGTTGCGCTCACCACGTTCGACGGATGCGGACACTTTCCGCATCGTGAAAAACCGACGGAGTTTGTGGACGCAGTGCGCTCGCTCATCGAACCGGAGTTTGCCACCTCGGGCCGGATCCGCCGCGTGTACTCAGTGGGCATCGCGAAGCGTCCCTCCTGGATCGTGCGTGCATGGCTCCGTGTTGCGCGAGGGGTGCGGTCGGTGTTCTCGCGTCGAACTGTCGACGCGTCGTAACGACGCTGCGGACGGAAGTTGATTGTGTATGGATCAACGTCTAGATCGAGGCAAAGAACGCGCTCAACGCGGCGTTGACCGCGTCGGGTTCCTCGACAGTCGAGGTGTGTCCAGCGCGGGGAATCTCGACCCATCGCGCACCCGGAATCGCGCTGGCCGTGCTGCGCGCTCGCGCCGGAATGATGGCCGCGTCATCACTGCCGTGGATCACTTGGGTGGGCGTCGTGATGCGCCCAAGTTGATCCTCGACCGCGCCGCGACCCGTCACCGCAGAGAGCGCGAGCGCCACTCGCGGCGGCTTGAGCGTCAGCAGCTGCTCCTCTTGGGCGTGACGCAAAGCCGCGCGCGCGGGGTCGGTGAGGAAGCTCTTGCCAAACATGATTTTGAGCACGGAAGGTAGGAGCAGTTTGTAGCCGAAGAACGTCGAGAACAACGCCATCGCCTTGTACTTGGGAATGTTGATGCGTGGCTCCGCATCGGCTGCCGATTCCACCAGCGTGAGTGAGCGCAACAACTCTGGGCGCCGAAGTGCGAGCCGCAACCCGACGAACCCGCCCATCGACAGCCCCACGAAGTGGCATGACCCGATCCCGAGGTGCGCCATCAGGGCGCCGGCGTCGTCGGTGAGCTGATCCATGTCGTAGGGTTTTGGCGATGAAGCGCTACGCCCCTGGCCACGATGGTCGTACGCGATACATCGAAAGCTGCTCCTGAGGTGGGCAACCTGCGCGTCGAACATCCGACCACTCCACAAGAGCCCGTGCGAAAACACGACAGGGAAGCCAGTCCCGCCAGTGTCCTCGTAGTGCAGCTCGACGCCGTTGATAAAGACCGCGGGCATTGGGCCGATCGTACCACGCGCCTCAGGCGGCCATCGTGAACTCAGACCGTGAGGCGGAGGCGCGCACAATTGATGCGCGACTTCATGCGGTCAGAGGACTAGTGTCGCGCTTCGTGGTGAGTGAAGTACGGTTGTTTCGCCTTTCGGGCGTCGACGCACGTGTACAAGGGCCCTTCGACGGCGATACCGCGATCGCAATTGGTAACTTTGATGGTGTCCACTTAGGCCACCAACACGTTGTGCGAGAGTTGGCGCAACTGGCTCAACGAGCTTTTCCCACGCCCCTCAATCCTTCCGTGCTGACCTTCGACCCGCACCCTGCTGCGGTTGTTGGGGCAGGGGCACCGCCGCTCCTTTCGACAGTGGAAGATCGATCACGGTGGCTCGGTGTTGCGGGCGCGCGCGACGTGTTTGTGCAGCGGTTCGACCCGTCGTTCGCGGCGTTGTCCCCTGGAACTTTCGTCGACCAATTGGTTATCCCTCTTGGCGCGAAGGCCATCATGGTCGGTGAGAATTTTCACTTTGGCGCAGGCCGAGCGGGCGATGTTGAACAGCTCGCTTCGCTGGGCAAGGCGCGCGGCTTTTCCGTTCACGTGCACTCTCTTGCTGCCGATGCAGAAGGTCCCTTCTCAAGCACTCGCGTGCGTCAAGCGCTCGCGCGTGGCGATGTCGCCGCAGCAGCGCGCGTTCTCGGACGTCGACACGTATTTTCGGGCGTCGTTGTTGAGGGACAAAAATTGGGTCGTCAACTTGGTTTCCCAACCGCAAATGTTGCGAACATTGCCCAAATGCTACCCTTGGGTGGCGTTTACGCTGCTGTCGTCCACGGGATTGGAAACGGCGTGCTCAACATCGGATATAGGCCGACCGTGAGCGGCGAACGCAGACTTTCCGTCGAAGTTCACATTCTTGACTACAGCGGGGACCTTTACGGTCAGACCCTTCGCGTAGAGCTAGTGGGTCGCCTGCGTGATGAACAGCGCTTCGCGTCGGTAGACGACCTTGTCGGCCAAATTGGTCGCGACATCTTGTCCGCTCGAGGTTCTTTCGAGGTGCACTAACGGAGACCATTTCGGCGCCTCGAATTAGCGGTTAGCGTTGCCGCATGAGAGAAGAAAGGACGTTCCTTGGCGTTGCGAAAAATCTGCTCGTACGCTTGGTCGAACGAGGCCTCAACATGCCCGATGCATCTGCGCGTCGCATCGAAACAAAGCCGCGAATCGATTTGAAGTCGAGCGCGCTTCCGACGCTAACACTCGCTGAAATTTACTTCGCGCAAGGACACCGCGAGCGCGCGCTTGAGACACTTCGCGCCTTGATGGTGCGCGCTCCAAACGACGAAGAGGCGAAATCACTCTACGAGCGCCTGCAATCCGGTGACGTTTTGGTGCCGGAGCCGAAGCTGAAGCCAGAGTCGCTCGATGAGATGATCGCTGTTGCGAAGGCGCAGGACGCCTCGTCCGTGCTCCGAAGTGGACCGGAACCCTATTGTGATGCCGTCAGGAAAGTTGACCAGCATGTCGTCGCGCGATGGTCGCTTGGCGACGCTGAGGTACCAAAAGGCGCCGAGCCCGCGCTGTTTGTGATCACGATCGCCGCTACATGGGAGGGCCCAAAGGCCAGGCAAGAAATCGTGAAGGTCTCTCGAGAAGGCGAACGCGAACTGACTGCGGATGCTCAAACCATCATCCGAGTTGCCCTTGGATTTGTGCACGATTCTGGCGCATTTGTACCTGTCACTCACTCGGCGGAGCTTGAGAGCGACGATGAAGGCTCTCTTTTCGCGTGGACGCAGCGTGGCCGTGAGCGCGTAGCCGTTCAGAGCACGTCGAGAGGGTAGTTGCCGTCGGCGTACGCGCGCGCGCCGACGGCTTTTCGGAGCTCGTCGTCATTGCGATCAAAATTAGTTTCATTTTGCGTCAGCCGTTGTTCGGCGGCGTTTACGAAGACGCTTGTGAAGTCGAGAGCGCGTCTTGCGCCGTTTTCTCCGCGCGCGTTGAGCAGGGAAGTGGTGCGCGCGAGTGCGCACGCGATTGCGTAAAGATCGATCGCGACGTCAGCGATGCGCTTCTGACTGAATTGCATTTCGGCAATCTGATGCCCGTGACGTCTCAGCACTTTTTCCACGTTGCGAGCAAGCGCTTGGGCGTGTTCCTCGAGTAATACGGCTTCGCGGTTGAGGAGCGGATGATGATGCGTGAGGCGTTCTCGTCCGAGAGCACTGCGCGCCTTGCGCCAAGCGAAATCTCCGAGAAGCCCGAATCCCTTTATTGGTTCTCGCATCGCGCGCGCGACTTCTTCGATCTCGCGTCCGGGGCCTTGCATGCCCGAGAGCGCAATGAAGCAGCGGAGTGTTTCGTTTGTGCCCTGAAAGAGCAATCCGAAGCGCGCGTCACGAAGGGCCTTTTCGAAAGGTGCGTCTACGGAAAAGCCGGCGCTCGCCGCGATGTTCATCGCCTCGTGGGCGACTTGCCATGTGGTCTCGGACGCGAACACCTTGCAGATTGCGCTTTCGACCGAGAAGTCAGCGTCGCCGCGGTCAACCGCCTGGGTCGTCGCGAAGACCATGCTCTCGAGTGCGAACACGTTGGCAAGCATGGTGGCGATCTTGTCTTTGATGAGACCAAAGTCACCGATCGCGCGCGCAAAGGCGCGTCGCGTGTTGGCGCGATCGATCGTGGCCCGAATCACGCGCTTACTAAGACCGACGCAACCCGCGGCGAATGAAAGACGTGCGCGGTTGAGCACTTCCATAGCGACGCGAAATCCTCGCCCCTCTTCGCCAAGGCGCGCGTTGCGGTCGACGACGACACGGTCGAGATGAATGAAGCCGGTCGGAAGCGCAACCACGCCCAACTTTGCGGGGGTGTCACTCGTCGAAAAACCGTCAACTCGATTGACGAGGAAGGCAGTGATGCGTGGCTTGTGGCCGTCATCTGCAGGTGAAGTTCTTGCGAAAAGGGCGACAGCATCGGCAATTTGGGCGTTCGTCACCCAGCCCTTCGTTCCACTGAGGACGTAGCGACTGTCGGCGCCGAGCGCTGCGTGCGTTTGGAGCGAAGCGGCGTCGCTGCCCGCCCCTGGCTCGGCGAGCGCAAACGCGCCGATCGATTCGCCACTTGCTAAGTTACGAATAACGGGGTCGACCGCGGCGCGCTGGCCGAACGCGGCAAGGGCATGCGTCGCAAGCGCAACGTGTGAGAGCACGGCGTATCCGAGTGATGCGTCGATGGTCATCAGGTCTTGAAAAGCGCGGGCCTGAGCCGAAGCTGACCATTGCGTCCCGCCAAGGTTGCGCTGCGTGCCCATGCCGAGAACGCCGAGACGCCCCATTGCGCGCCATGACTCACGATCCCGCAGCCATGATTCGTCTTCGAGCGGCTGCTTATCGAAGAAGCGTCGCCAGCTCTCGAGGGCGGGTGCAAGCGTTTCGCTCGCAACGGGCGGATCAAACGGGAAGATAGAGGGCTCGGGAAGAGCCCCGTAGAACAGCGCCTTGGCGAACGACGGTTCATTCATGTTGCGGATGCTGCGCGAGCGAGGATTGCGTGCCCATTACGAGCCCATCGAGGCATACTACGGCAAGTTCGCGGCAGAGGTTGTGCTGGCAACGAGGACCGAATTTGGAAGGGAAATGGCGACAATTCGTTGAAGCAATGGCGCGCGGCCGCGCCGCGTATGGCAGCGCATTGCTCGGCGTTTGCAACGTCACGCCCGACTCGTTCAGCGACGGAGGCGCGAGTCTCCGCTTCGAAGATGCATGCGCGCGGGTGCAGGTGCTCTTCGAGGAAGGCGCCGACATTGTCGACCTCGGCGCGGAATCGACCAGACCCGGCGCACAACGGGTTCCTAGTGGCGAGCAAATCGCAAGGGCTGTGGAGGTCGTTCGCTTTGCGGCGAGGAAGGGCCCTGTCTCTATCGACACTGCCGATCCCCTCGTTGCGGACGCCTGCTTGTCCGCGGGCGCGTGCGCCGTCAATGACGTCTCTTGTCTTCGCGACCACGCGCTTGCGAGGGTCGTCGCGAAGCACGATGCAGGACTTATCGTGATGCACTCACGCGGGTCGCAAACGGACATGGCCGGCTTTAGTGTCTATCCCGAAAGCGCTTACGTTCACATTGTTGACGAAGTCGTCATAGAACTTGACGATGCCGTTCGGCGTGCCGTGGCCGTTGGTGTTCGCGAGGACGCGATCGCGGTCGATCCCGGTTTCGGCTTTGCCAAGAATCGAGGGCAGAGTCTTACCCTCCTTCGGCAGACTGACTTACTGGTAAGTAAGATTGACCGACCGGTTGTGGTCGGCGCTAGTCGCAAGTCCTTCCTCACGGCTTTTGATCGTGAGTCGCAGCCGACCGAGCGGATCGGCGCTTCGATCGGGGCGGCCGCGTGGGCTTCGCGACACGGCGCAAGCATGGTTCGCGTACACGACGTGAGGGCGACTCGTCAGGCGCTGCTCCTCGAGCGGGCGCTCACGCGTGGGGAGCCTTCCGATGCTTGACGGAATCCTCCACCTCTTTGCGCGGCGCCCGTGGCACGAGATCGCGACCGACATCGCCGATATTCTGATCGTCACGTTGATCATCTACCGCGTATTGCTCGTGGTTCGCGGCACGCGCGCGCTGCAGGTTGGAACCGGCCTCGGCGTTGTATTTTTGGTTTACGTCACGGCACGTTGGGTTGGCCTCGCTACGCTGTTTAGTGTCCTCTCGTCGTTACTTTCG
>JAHFDY010000032.1:5711-22279 GCA_023248735.1 Myxococcales bacterium | reverse complement strand
ACTTTCGTCAATTATCTTGATTGTCGTCGTCGTCTTTCAGAATGACATTCGCCGCGGCCTCATGCGCGTCGGGGCGAACGCTTTCTTCTTTAACTTGGTGCGCCAGCAAGAAACCAAAGTCGTTGATGAGGTCGTTGCAGCCGCAACCGAGCTAGCGCGTCATCGTATGGGGGCGCTCATCTGCTTTGAGCAGGGCGCGAACCTCGACGAGTTTGTCGTCGACCAGGGCGTCCCCATTGACGCAAGTGTGAATCGCGACATGCTGGTGACGCTCTTCATTCCGGAGAGCGTCAACAAACTCCACGATGGCGCGGTGATCATCCGCAATTTGCGCGTCGCCAAAGCCGGCGTCTTCTTTCCCATGCCGGAGCGCGCGCTCGACAACGCGCTTGGCTCGCGGCATCGAGCGGCGGTTGGAATCACTGAGGAGACCGACGCGGTCGTCGTCGTCGTGTCCGAGGAGCGCGGCACGATGAGCCTGTGCTTCAACGGAAATATCGTCACCAATCTTGACGGAGCGTCCTTGAAGCAAGCGCTCTTGGAACTCTTCGGTGAAGTGCCGCGAGGCGGAGGTGTGCGGAGGCAACCCGTTCAAACGCCAGCCAGAGGTACGGCTCGAACGTCAGTCGTGCCGCCGCCGGCGACCGATCGCGAGGCGCGGGATCGCAAGACACTGCCGCCGCCACGGCTTGCGCCAGGCGCGAAAGTCGCACGGCCGATGGCGCCTGCAAAGCCAGTCGAGAGTCTTCTGCCTCGCGCGCCGAAGGAACGAGAGAATGGGCCCGACGATGCGGAGTGAATCATGGGCCTAGCGGCGTCAACTCGAGGAGGCTTGCGCGACAATTTGGGGCTCAAGGCGCTCTCGTTCGCAAGCGCTATTGTCCTCTACTCACTGGTGCATACGTCGCAAGACGTGCAGCGCACCGTGCTCGTGAACGTGACTGTGGAGACGCCGCTCGAGAGTGCAGGGCGTGTTCTTACGTCGCCTGTGCCTGCGCAAGCACGCGTGACCTTGCGCGGCGCGCGGGCCCTCGTCGACGACATTCGCGCTGAAGATCTTGGCAGTTTTCAGCTCGACTTGCGAAGGGGACAGCAGCTGCGCGTGACGTTCGACAGTTCAACGTTGCATCTTCCACCGGGGACCAAAGTCGAGCAGGTGGAGCCGGCGAGCGTCGATCTGTCATGGGAGGATCGACTCGTTCGCGACGTTCCCGTACAGGTCAGCGTTGTCGGGGCGCCTGCGACGGGCTTCAAGCTGCGGGGAGTGCCGATCGCGGAGCCGGTGTCGGTCAAAGTCAAGGGACCCAAGAGCGAGCTCGCGAATATGCAATATGCACGTGCCGAGGCGATCGACGTTGCGGGTCTCGGCGAAGGCCGCCACGCGCGGCAGTTGATGATCGAACGCCTCGGCCACCTCGTAACCGCCGAACCTGCGCGTGTGATTGCGACCGTTGAGGTTGCGCGCGAACTCACCGAGCGTGTCTTTCCACGGCTTCTCGTGATTGTGGTGGGACACACGAAAGCCAAGGCCCATCCGGCCGAGGTCGACGTTCGCGTGTCGTGTCCGCCCGAGGTGGTGCGTGGGCTTCGGGCAGAGCTCCTGGTCCCGCGTGCAACCCTCGTGACGAGCGCCGAGCACGGTAGTGAATCGGTTGATATCAAGGTCGTCGCAGAGCGCTGCGATGTCGTCACCACTCCGTCCAGCGTCGTCGTACGATGGTGATCGCTCGTCGGGCACGCCATGCTTAGATGTAACACTGTGAGGCACAAATGAGTTTTGGCCGCATTGGTTTGGGTGTCGTGTTCATCGCGAGCTCGATGGTTGCTGGATCGGCGTTCGCCGTGGGAAGCCGAACCATCGTTCTCGACTCAATTGAGAAGATCGCGGGCGATGATCTGAAGGGTGTCAGCGCTTCATCGGACGGTGTGTTGCGAACCGGCTGGTCGCTCTCGAAATTGTCTGTCGACGGAACGTCAACGATCTTTACCGCTGTCAAGGTAGCCGATGAGTTCCTACTTGGCAGTGCATCCGATGGGAAGTTGATTCGCGTCAGGGGAGACCGCGTTCTCGGCTCGCTCGACACGAAAGAGCTGGGCGTAACTGCTATCGCGCGCGACAAGAGCGGCCGCTCGTTTGTTGCCACGATTCCGAACGGGAAGATTTTTGAGTGGAAGGGTGGCGCGCTCACCCTGTTCGCCACGCTTCCGGATGCGGCTCACGTGTGGGCGCTCGCCCCCGAGCCTTCGGGTAAGGGCATTTTTGCCGCCACCGGTCCCGACGGCAAATTGTTCTTCGTGAGTAACAAAGGCGACGCATCGGTCTACTTCGATAGCGAGGAGCCCCACCTGATTTCCCTCGCGGTCGCGAGCAACGGCGATGTGTTGGTTGGCTCGAGCGGTAAAGCGATTCTCTACCGGGTGCGCGGCGCCAATCGCGCCCGCGTTGTGTACGATTTCCCGGGCGAGGACGTGCGTGCGATCGCTCTCTCTCCCAAGGGATACGTGTTCGCCATAGCCAACGAATACACGGACGGCACACCCACGCTAAAGCTCCCCACTGCGATCTCACTCGCCAAGCCAAGCAGTTCCTCGAAGCGCGCCGGACGAGGAAGCCTCTACCGCTTCGACGCGAACGAGCGGCCCGAACGCCTGATGAAACACGACGAGTTTCACTATGCGTCGCTTGCGCTCGATGCGTCGGGTGAACCTTACGTGGGCACAGGCTCAGAGGGCCGCGTCTACACTGTAAGTGATGGCCACGTCGTTTCGCTGGTAGCGGATACGGACGAGCGCCAGATTGCGGCGCTTGGGTTCGACGGTGCGGAGCCGTGGATTGTGTCGAGCGATCCTGCCGTCTTTCATCGTGGGCTTGGCAAAGCCGCTGATGCCACGTGGATGAGCAAGCCGCTTGACTGCGGCCTCACAGCGAAGTTTGGTCGCGTGACGTGGAACGGCGCTGCGACGATCGAGGTTGCGACGCGTACCGGCAACACGCAGACCGTCGACACACAATGGAGCGAGTGGGCTCCGGTCGCACGCGATGGAAAGGTTGCAAGCCCGAGCGGACGGTTTGTGCAATTGCGAGCACGATGGCGAGATGCGCGAGCGGAGGTCGACAACCTCGCCGTTTCGTTTCAGACGGAGAATCTGCGCGCCGTTCTCACCGAGCTCACCGTTGCGCCAAAGGCTGCGTCGATCGTTCCGACGAAAGATGGCCTCGTCGCAAGTGGTAGCGAGACCCCGAAACACGACAGTGTGATGCGCATCTCTTGGCGCACCGACAATCCCGATCAAGACAGCCTGCACTACCGGCTCTTGTTCCGACGCGAAGGCCAAAAAGCATGGCGTGCGGTACTCGCGCCCGATGAATGGACGACCAAGTCTGAATACGAATGGGACACGCTTGGAATCGCCGAGGGTCGCTATCGTATTCGTATCGAAGCAAGTGACGATTTGGCGAATCCACCCGAGGCGGCGCAGATGCATGCGCTCGATTCACAGTCGTTTGCGGTCGACAACACGCCTCCCGCGATCACGGGTCTGCGCATTGCGGGTGGCAAGGTTACCGGCAAGGTGAGTGACGCCACCTCAGCCGTTGTACGCGTCCAGATCAGTGTCGACGGGCGGCTTGAATGGCGTCCAGCGCGCTCGGCCGATGGCATCTTCGACAGTGAAAACGAAGGTTTCGAAGCCGACTTGCGCGGCCTTTCGGGCGGGTCACACCTCATCGCAGTTCGCGCAGTCGATGCCGCGGGCAATGTGGCCATTGCGGATGTTGAGTCTCCTTGAACCGGTCGGCACGGGACGTGAATAGACCCATGAAGCGACGATGAGCATGCCACACCGATTCTGCGAAATGAGCCTGTTGTCGTGCATCAACCTCGCAATCTTTGCGGTACCAACGGGCGCGATTGTCGCGGCATGCAGCGGCCTTGCGATTCCCCTCACGGCCGATGCAGGGTCGACGGCACTCAACGATTTGCGCGACGCCGGGACGGTTCACGATGGTTACGCCGGTGTCGATGCCGCGGTTAAGTTCCCCGAGGGTGGTATCGCCTCGCTCTGTCCCAAAGGCGTTTGCGATCCGTCGAGCCCCGCCTCGTGTGCGAACGATGCCGAAGTGCGATCGTGCACCTTGACCGCGGCAGGACCTGCGTGCGCGACGGCGGGTTCAGCGCCCGAGGGCGCGGCGTGCAAGGTCAGTGTCGATTGCGCACCGGGTACGGATTGTACGGCCGCTGGCCAATGCCGCACGTACTGTTGCGACGGGAAGTGCGCGTCGGACAAAGCCTTCTGCGACGTACAATCGAAGAATGACACAAGCGGTGTTGTTATCCCCGTGTGCGTTCCTGTGCGTCCCTGCAAACTGCTTGAATCACCTGGGGCTTGTCTCGAGAGCGAAACGTGTGCCGTCGTTTCGCCTGCCGGCGCGACGAGTTGCGTTGCCGTGGGCAAGGCGAAGACCGACGAGCCGTGTGAGCAGGAGCACTGCAGCGCCGGCGGCGTGTGTCTTGGCGTATTAGGTAGCCGCATGTGTTACCAATTGTGCTCGAAGACAAAGCTCTGTTCAAAAGGGCAGGAGTGTCGGTCGAGCAAGCCGCTGTTTCTCGATCCGTCCGTGGGCGTTTGTGAGCCGCTTAGCTGACCGGGGAGGGCCTCTGTCACCGGCCAGCTGGAAGGCGCTTGCGCCAGCCTGCACGCTAAAAAGCCCAGCAATCATCGCTGCCGTGCACTGGCACACCGATTGAAAGCGACGGCAACATGTCCGCTCTCGATCGCGTCGTCACCGACGAAGGCCTCCTCGCGCATGCCCTTGGCGCGCGCATCAGCCATGATGCTGCACGAAGCCTGCTCGAGACTGCCGGCGGCATCGATCACCTCGCGTGTCTGTCACCTGATCAACTACGCGCGCATCTGGGCAGGCATGCGGCCGAACGTCTCACGTCGTGGCTCGAACTGGAGCGTCGGGCGACCTCGCTGGCGCTCGCACGGGCGGGCACCGTCATTGCGGGCAGCAACCACGTCGCGGAGTGGGCATCCCTCCGCCTCGCGCATCTGCCTCACGAAGAACTTTGGCTCCTGTCGCTCACCCGCGGCTCGCTGTTGCGGTCTTCCCAACTTGTGGCGCGCGGTGGTCGAGCGAGCATCAGCATCGCGCCCACGGAGGTTCTTCGCGCGGCGCTCCGCGCGGGCGGCTCAAGCTTCGTTCTCGTTCACAATCATCCCTCCGGTGAAAGCACACCGAGTACCGAAGACGAGCAATTTACGCGTCAGGTTGCGCGCGCGTGCAGCGTCATCGGACTCACCTTCGCCGACCACGTGATTGTGTGCGTTGGCGGTTACTATTCAGTGAGCGAGTCCTCGCGCGACTGGCTCTCATCGTCGTGGCAAAAATGAAAAAAGCCGCAGCCGATGTTGCGGCAGTGCGAAGGTTGCGACATTGGGAACTCACCCTTGAGGCGACATGACACGAGCGCTTCGAGCGGCGCTTCAAAATCGATTTCGTCGTCGAGCCAACGGGGCTCGGGTCGCTCTGCTCCGAGAAATAGGAGGCCTGCTCGTGCCGGCTTGTGAAACATGCTCATCACGGCGCGGCGGTAGACGCCAATTTGAAACGCGTACCGATCGATTTCGGGCGTCCGCGCGCTTTTGTAGTCGATGATCTCGAAGCTGCCGTCCTTGAGCTCCGCGAGCCAATCGAGCGCTCCACGGACGCGGGCACCGCTCGCAGTCCCGAACACGAATGGCCACTCGCGTTCGACGCGCACGGACCGCGTCGCTATAGCGCTCGCGTAAGCTGACGTAGCAAATCGTACGCCCGCATCGATCGCGCGTCGGCGATCGCTCTCGTCCGCGGATGGCGCAACTCGCGTGGCCACCGCGCTCAGGCATTCGCGAGCCGCTCCCTCGTTGCCGAGCGCGTCGAGCGGCAAGTGCTCGAGCAGCACATGCAGTAAGATGCCTTCCCGCACGCTTGATGCGCGGTGCTCTCCGCCAAGCCTGGGATTCTGCTTGCCGAGCGCTGGCTCGTTGAGTTGATACTCATGCTTCAATTCGTAACGCCTTGGGCACAATTGAAAGTCGCTCAGCGAGGTCACCGCCACAAGGCCGCCCTTGCTCACGAGAATCGGCCGCTTTCGAACGACGGCTTGCTCAATCGCCACGGCGGGAACCGTGTCTTTTTTCGGTGCGGCTACGACGCGATTCACGAGCTTTGGCGTGAGCTTCGTAGCGACAGCGAGGGCGGTTTCGGGAACACGACGATCTTCAGGCCCCACGAAAATTAGCGCGCGCGCAGCACGTGTGAGTGCCACATAGTCGAGCCTCTGTCGCTCAGCGAGAAGCCGGCGCTTCTCGATATCGTCAATCAACTGGACAATTGGAGGCGTAAGAGTGCCGACGAGCGGTTCGAACAAACGCACCGCCAGGTTGATGCCCCGCCCGCCAGTCGTGCGCGCGGTTGCAACGACTGGCTTGCGACCGGCGATCTTGGGGACGTCAGCGATGTCTGTCCAGAACACGATTGGAAAGTCGAGGCCTTTGCTTGCGTGCACGGTGAGCAGCCGCACCGCGTTGTCGCGATCGGAGAACACACTCGCTTGGAGTTCGAGTGCTTCGCGCGAAGCGCGGTCCGCGAAGTCTTGAAGAAACGCGTTCGTGGTTGCGAACGAGCGCGCGCGCTCTTTGAGCTTCTCGATGTTGGCGCGTTTTTGCTCGCCCGTATCGGTGGCGCCAACGACGTCGCTGAGACCCAACAGTCGATCCGCAACGTCAAGTAACGTTCCCGGGTTCGCCCACTCGTACGTCAGCTTAAGTGAGTCAAGAACATTGACGAATGCCATCAGCTCGGCAACCTGCGACCTGTGCGCTCGCCGGCCGAGGGCTTCGAGCGAGCGCGGCAACCCGCGATCGTCGCATAGGTGGACGAGCGCCTCGTCATCGAGGCAGAGCCACGGGCCACGGAGCATCTCGAGGAGCGAAAGCGTGTCTTCTGGATCATGAAGCCAGCGAAGCAGCGACACCGCATCGCGCACTTCCTGCGCCGCGTAGAAACCGTTGCCGCTCATGACAAAGGGAAGACCGTCTCGTCCGAAGCAATAGGCGACGGCGTCGAGCGCGCGCCGATTTGCCGCCAGGACTGCGAAATCAGAGAACATGACGGGTCGGTCAATCGCGAGATCAGCCGGTTGCTCGGCGAGTAGCTCCCAAATGCGCGCGGCAATTGCGTCGCCGTTTCGCACCCTTTGCTCGGTAGCGAGCTTTGCGGAAGTCGAGACCAGCCATTCAACGCGACCGGCATTATTGTCGGCTTGTGGCGGAGGGTGCAGATCTTCGATCTCGGGCGCGTATTCAATTTCGAAAGGTTCTGGCGGCAACGACAACGGCGCCATGCGCTCGCGGCTAAACGCATTGGCGGCCTGCAGGATACGCGGCCCGCTTCGCCGATTGATTTGAAGCGCGTAGAAGTGTGCGTTGGCCCGAACGGATCGCTCCGGCAATTTGAGCGCGCGCGCCGCCTCGTTGCCCGCAAGCGCGACGGCAAGGTCGCCGAACACGCTCACGTCGGCGCCACGAAAGCCATAGATGGACTGCTTGCGATCGCCAACAAGCATGAGCCCCGTTTTCCGAAGATTGGCGGCTTCTGCGCTTTGCCCCGGGCTGCGTGCGATAGGGCTCTCCTCCCACGCATGCACAATGAGATCGGCCTGGAGCCGCGAGGTGTCTTGAAACTCGTCGATCACGAGGATCTGTAGCGACTCGCGCAATGCTTGCGCTGCGCTCGGCTCATTCCGAAGAAGCTCGACCGCCGCTCTCATCACTTGTCCAAATGACCAAGCGGCGTCGCGTTCTGCACGCTGCGTGAGGCGCGCTTGCGATTCGGTGAGAATAGCCTTCGCCTCGTGTGCGCAGGCGTCGAACTCGAGTCGCCTTTGGAAAATGGCGAAGAACGTGGACGCTGACCTTCGCCTGGGGTCGCCTCTTACGATCGTGGCAAGTTCGCTTCGGGCGATGGCTGTGCTTCGTGCTTTTGCGGCGTCACTCTTCCACTTTGACATGTTGCACAACAAGTCGAGCGCTTCGCATGATGTGCCCATGCGAAGCTCGTGGGCAGCTTGTCGCGCGAGCTCGCCAAAGTCAGGGTCGGCGGACATCAGCTCGAGAAGATGGTTCACCCGATTGACGATCTCGGTGATGGTTTGTGCGGTCTCGATCACCTTGGCAAATGCGAAGGAGGACGCATCCTCTTCGTGTGTACGCAGGGTCTGTGCGAGGTCAGCGACAAGTTGTTCGCGAGACCCGGCGGCTTCCGCAAGCGCGCCGATCGAGCGGGTTGCGTTCGGGTATCGTGCGTCGACGACCGAGCCGACCACGTCGAGCGTCCTTATGAGATGCTCGTGTTCGTCAATGAAGTTAACGGTTGGCGGCAAGCCGAGGGCCGTCGCGTGGGAGCGTACGAGGCGCGTCGCCCAGCCGTGAAGCGTGCCAACGAACATGTCGCCTTCAGCCAGTAAGGCTCTGCGTGCTCGTGCTCTCAGATCGAGCTCCGATGGAGCGCGCTCACCGAGCCTGTGCAGTGCTGCGTCGAGGTCTGCGGCATAGCGCGATTGCATTCGGTCACGGGCGATCTGCTCCAGTTCGGAAACGATGCGGTCGCGAATTTCGGCCGCGGCGCGCCTCGAAAAAGTGGTCGCGACGATCGCCTTCGCTTCGACCGGTGATTCCGAAACACAGGAGAGCCCCAAGATGGCGTGCACCAGAACCCCGACGAGGGCGTGCGTTTTGCCTGTTCCTGCGCTCGCTGCGACGACAGCGTTCTGCCGAAACGCATAGAGATCCGACATGGTTGCCGCAACGTAGCAGCAGATGGCGGGTCGTCCCTTCTCCCACTGTCCGTAACGGCATCGATTGAGCTTCGGTTCCTTTATGTGTAAAGGAATGCGCCGATGCTGTCCGCGCGCGTAGCGTTTATCACCGGCGGAAGTCGCGGCGTGGGGGCTGCGATCGCGCGCACGCTTGCCAAAGATGGCGTCCGCATTGCGCTAGTGGGGCGCGACGAGGCGGCGCTCGCGCGCGTCGCTGCCGAGACGAATGGCCTTGCGCTCGTCGCAGACGTCACCGACCGCGGGGCGCTTCTTGCAGCAATAGAGAAGGCGCAACGAGAGCTCGGGCCGATTGGCATAAGCGTGCACAATGCAGGCATTGCCCCGAGTGCCCCTCTCGGTGCAACCGATGACGCGACTTGGGATCGCACGATGGCTACCAACGTGAAGCCCGCGTTTTGGCTCGCACAATGGCTCGTTCCCAAAATGATTGCCGCGGGCTTCGGGCGCATCATCCACGTCGCATCCAACGCCGGGCTCACCGGCTACGCGTACACGTCGGCATACTGCGCGTCGAAGCACGCACTCGTCGGCTTCACGCGCGCACTCGCCGCTGAGGTCGCACGCACGCCCGTTACGGTGAATGCCGTCTGCCCTGGCTTTCTCGAAAGCGAGATGACCGACGGCACCATCGCAACGATTGCATCAAAGACGAACCGCACGCCACAAGAAGCGCGCGCCTATCTTGAGAGTCTTAGCCCGCAGAAACGTCTTATCCAAACCACAGAAGTGGCGCACGTTGTCAGCATGCTTTGCGCTGATGAAGGCCGCGCGCTCCATGGCACCGCCATCCCGATCGATGGCGGACAGGTGATGACATGAAAGAGATCATTCGTCCGGCGCACTTCCCGAAGCCTCGCGGTTATTCGGATGGCCTCATCGTACCGGCGGGCCGCGTGCTCCTCATCTCAGGGCAAATAGCGTGGAATCAAGACGCTCGCATCGTTAGTGCAGATTTCGCGACGCAGTTCTTGCAAGCGCTCGACAACGTGATTTCGGTTGTTCACGCTGCCGGAGGCGGCACGGAACATATTGTCAAGCTACTTGCCTTTGTGACCGACCTCGATCAGTACCGTGCGGCGACGAAGGCCATCGGCGAGGGTTGGCGATCACGTCTGGGCAAGTATTACCCGGCGATGAGTCTCGTAAAGGTTGCGGGACTGCTCGAACCCGGTGCGCTTGTTGAGATCGAAGGCATGGCGATTTTGCCAGACACATCACGCTGAGCCGGAGTGGTCCCATGCCCGCGGTTGCAAGACGCCTTGATGATGATCGAACGCAAGTAAGCGAGTCCGTTGCCGTTTGGGTGCGGCTACTCGAGTGTCAAAATCGTGTCCTCACCGAGCTCCGCCGGGCACTGCCCGATGAATGCAGCCTCGCGCGCTTCGATCTGCTTGCGAATCTCGATCGGCACGACGGACTCACGCCAGCGGCGCTAAGTCGGCACATGCTCGTGACGGCGGGAAATTTGACCGGTCTCGTTGCCCGGGCGGAACGCGACGGGCTCGTCGTACGGCGCGTCGACAAAAGCGATCGTCGTCGGGTACATATCCACCTCACGGACGAGGGCAAGGCGCTCATCGCGCGGCTCATTCCCGAGCACACGCGGCTCTTGCACGATCTCCTTTCCGACTTCTCGCAGCCCGAGAGACAGATTTTCAAGGATCTCCTTGGTCGGTTGCGAGCCGGTCTGCGTACGCGAGAGCACTGAAAGAACAGCCTATGAAAATCGAACCACGCGGATTTCGCTACGACGAAAAAGACGGGGTCGCCACCATTACGCTGGCGCGTCCCGATCGTC
Organism: Myxococcales bacterium; assembly: GCA_023248735.1. Classification (GTDB taxonomy): domain Bacteria; phylum Myxococcota_A; class Polyangia; order Polyangiales; family Polyangiaceae; genus JAHFDX01. The sequence continues at coordinate 11,596 of JAHFDY010000032.1, read as the reverse complement.
TTAATTCTCTGACGTTTGCGATCTACGAGGAGCTGCGCGACACATTCGCCGAGCTGGACCATCACGAAGAGGTCCGCGCGGTCATTGTCGCCGGTGAAGGTCGCGGCTTTTGCTCGGGAGGCGACGTTGACGACATCATCGCGGAGTTGTTCGCACGCGACATGAAAGGTCTCGTTGCTTTCACGCGCGTAACGGGTGCTCTCATCGCGAACATTCGCAAATTGAGAAAACCGGTGATCGCTGCCGTGCACGGCGCAACCGTGGGCGCGGGTGCGGTCATCGCGCTCGCGGCCGACTTTCGCATCGCGGCCGACACAACCAAATTTGGCTTCATCTTTCCCCGCGTGGGACTGTGCGGGGCCGACATGGGTGCGGCCTATTTGCTACCGCGGATAGTCGGTTTGGGCCATGCCTCAGAGTTGCTCTTTCTGGGCGATATTATTCGGGCTGATCGCGCGCTTGCGATCGGTCTCGTACATCGCGTCGTGCCGCCCGATGCTCTACTCCGCGAAGCGCGAGCGCTCGCCGAGAGGCTCGCCTCAGGGCCAGCGTTCGCTCACGCGATGACCAAGCAGATGCTTGAGAGCGAAGGAGCGATGGGCCTCGATCAAGCGATTGAAGCCGAGGCGCAGGTGCAAGCGATCTGCATGATGCATCCCGATTTCCGCACTGCTCATAACGCGTGGAACGACAAGCACGCGCCTGTGTTTGAGGGGGCAGCGTTTGCCTTTCGCGATAAGTAACCATGTTAGTTTCAATTGCAACCGCACGCGCATTGCCGATGTTCTTCACCCCAGAGCTCACGGCTTGGGCCGAAGCACTTGCGGACAAATTGTCTGGGCCGCTGTCCGATCTGGAGACGCCGAAAACGGTCGCACGCGCACTTGGCGGACGTGGTTTGCTTTCCGCGTTGTTTCCTGAGGTGCTCGGCGGCGCCGCGGTCGGTCTGCGCGATCGCGTGAGCGTACGCGCGCTATGCCTAACGCGTGAGGCACTCGGCTACTGCTCGCCACTCGCCGATTCGGTGTTCGCGGTTCAAGGCCTGGGGACGTATGCGAGAGTCCTTACCGGCGCCATCGACGACGCGGGCGTCCAACCATTTATCACGGGCGAAGAAGTCGCTGCGTTTGCGCTGACGGAGCCCGAGGCAGGCAGTGACGTTGCTTCAATGCAATCGCTCGCGGAGGGTTTTGGTGCGCGCTTTCGGCTGACCGGCGAAAAGTGCTTCATCTCCAACGTAGGAATCGCCCACAGCTACATTGTGTTCGCGAACGCGAACCCTGCGCTCGGCAAGAAAGGTATCTCCGCGTTCTCCATGAGGGCCAGCGCGGCAGGCCTCGAGGAACGATCCATCGCGACGGGTGGCGACCATCCGCTTGGTGCGCTCAGGTTCAAGCAGGCCGAGGCCACACTTCTCGGCGATGTCGGTCAAGGGTTGCGTCTTGCGCTCGGAACTCTCGATATGTTCCGAACATCTGTAGGAGCAGCTGCCGTTGGTATGGCCCAGCGCGCATTCGACGAAGCTGTCCAATTTACGGCTTCTCGTGAACAATTCGGTAAGAAACTTGCCGAATTTCAGTTGACGCAGGCCGCGCTTGCCGAGATGGCAACGGACCTCGAGGCGGCACGGCTTCTCGTGTACCGCGCGGCGTGGGTCAAGGACATGGGTCTTGCCGGAACGGTTGAGGTCGCGATGGCAAAAATGTTCGCAACCGAGGCGGCGCAGCGTGTGATCGATCGCGCCGTTCAACTCCTTGGAGGACGCGGGGTGACGGGCGATCACATCGTTCACAGGCTCTACCGCGAGGTGCGTCCGCTTCGCATCTACGAAGGCACCACCGAGATCCAAAAATTGATCATCGGCTCTTCGTTTACGAAGCGTCTAGATGGCGGGCGAGGTGAGTCGTGAGTGTTGTGTTCCATCCCTTTCCGATTCGGTCAATGACGTTACCGAATCGGCTTGTGCTGCCAGCGATGGTGACGCGCCTTTCTGGCGAAGATGGCCTCGTCAACGACGATATTCGCGCGCGGTATGTCCGCTACGCAAAGGGCGGAGTTGGCCTCATTGTGGTCGAAGCGATGGCGGTGCACTCAGCGAAAAGTGGCCCGTTGCTACGCATCTCGTCCGACGAATTCTTGCCAGGTCTCACAGACCTCGCCAACCGTTGTCACGTCGAGGGGCCGAGCATGGTGGTCCCGCAGATCATCCACTTCCTCAAAATTGCGCGCACCGGTTGGCGCCAAACAGTCGACATGCTCTCGCCAGAAGAGATCGACGACATTGTGGACGCCTATGGAATGGCCGCCCTACGTGCTCGGACGGCAGGCTTCGACGGCGTCGAGCTTCACATGGCGCACGCTTACACGCTCGCTTCGTTTCTCTCGCGCCTCAATCCGCGCCGCGATGCCTATGGCGGGACTCTCGAGAACCGGTTGCGCCTCCCCGTGCGGGTGGTGGAGCGCGTTCGGGCGATCGTCGGCAGCGACTTTCCAGTTGGCGTGCGCATGCTCGGTGAAGAGTGCATTCGCAACGGCTATACGGTTGTTGACGCGGGTCCCATCGCAGTCCGTCTTGCTCGTGCGGGCGTCGATTACATTTCACTCTCGGCGGGCGGCAAGTTCGAAGATGCGCGCCACATCGAGGGAGAGCCTCTCTACCCGTACACCGGTTACTCAGGCGATCGCTGCATGCCCGGCGCAAACTATCCCGATGGCGCAAACCTCTACATACCGGAGGCGGTGCGAGCGACCGTCCGCGCGGCCGGCCTATCGACTCCGATCGTCGCCGCCGGAAAGATCTCGACGCGTGCCCTTGCCGAGCGTGTCGTGGAATCAGGCAAGGGAGACCTCGTCGCGATGGCGCGCGCGCTACTAGCGGATCCCGACATCCCCCGAAAGTGGCGAGATGCACGCGAAGATCGCGTCGTGCGTTGCGTTTACGGCAACGTGTGTAAGGCGCTTGACGAGAACTTCAAGCGCGTCGACTGCACGCTCTGGCCAAAGAAGCTGGGGCAAGCACCGCTCAGTGACGATCAAGTGCCGCCTGCATGGGGACCGAGCGGTTCGGAAATTCGCGTCGAGTACAAAGAAGGTCGCGTCCTTCTGCGCTGGTCGTCGGCAACCGACAACGAGGCCCTCTACGGCTACGAGTTGTTTCGCGGCGTCGGCGAAGGCGAGCTTGTGCACCACGCGAGTGTGCGCGCGGCGTCCGCACGCTTCGATGATCCGCGTGTGCTCGGCGGCGAGACGTATCGATATGCGCTCGTGCCGTATGACCTTGCGGGCAATCGTGGCCCGAAGAGCGAAGTCGTCCGGGTAACGATCCCGGAATCTCATGTCGAAGCGCGCACGCTCGTGCAGCTCTCCGCCAAAGGGGTCGATAACTGCGCTTCGATTACGGGAGGTCGAGGATGACCGCGTTCCCGGACACGTTCAACTTGGTTGACTATTTCCTGATGGATCGTCTTGCTGAGGGCAAGGGAGATCGCCTCGCCCTTCGATTCGGTGAGCGTTCCCACACCTACGACGAAGTTGCGAAGAAATCGCTTGCGTTCATGAACGCGCTCTTCGCGGCCGGCGTAAGGCGGGGCGAGCGTGTGCTCATCGTGATCCACGACATGCCGCCCTTTGCGTGGGCCATCATGGGCACGTTCGCACGCGGGGCTGTCGTTGCCATGGGTAACCCCGAAGCGCCCATCGACAACATTCGATACTTGGTTGAGTACACGCGAGCGACGGCTCTGGTCACACATCCGCACATTGCCGACGCTATCGTTTCGCAAATCCGGGGTGGTGCGCTCGCGAGCGAGCTGCAACGGATCTTCGTCGTGCCAGACGTCGCGACCGGGCAGGATCCCGAGGGCGCCGCCAGTGGGATTGACGATCCGCTCGTCGTACCTCTTACCCGCGCGTTGGGGCAAGCGCCCGAACACGGGAGGCCGATCGTTCATCGCGATGAGCCTGCCATGTGGCTCTTCACGAGCGGGTCCACGGGCGAACCCAAGGCTAACGTCCACAGCCACAGAGACTTCGCCTTCAACACAGAGGTCTACGCAAAGAAGACCATCGGCTATCGCGAAGGCGATGTCACCGTGAGCGTGCCCCGATTATTTTTCGGGTACGCGACAGGCACCAATCTCTTCTTTCCATTCGCAGTCGGCGGAACGAGCTGCCTCTTTAGCGAACGTCCCACGCCTGAGTCGATTGCACGTGCGGTTTTGATGTACCAGCCTACGGTCGTTACGAACGTGCCGACGATGATAGGTAAGCTTCTTGACCACGACGAGACGCTTCGAGCCGATGGAAAAAATGGGCTCGACTGGGCTTCGGTGCGCTTTTCTCTTTCGGCGGGGGAGGCACTTCCCGAGGCGTTGCTGCAGCGCTGGCAGGCGCGATATGCCAGCGATATCTACGATGGCATCGGTTCCGCAGAGATGTTCCACATTTACGCATCCAATCGCCCAGGTGACATCAAGCCCGGTTCGTTAGGTAAGGTTGTTGACGGTTACGAGTTGCGTGTATTGCCCGAAGGCGCAGATGGCCCAGGCGCTGCGCCTTGCGCTGCTGGCGAGATTGGCGTGCTCTGGGTGAAGGGCGACAGCGTGTCTCATGGTTACTGGCTCGATCGCGATCGGAGTTGGAAGACGTTTCATGGTCACTGGTGCCGCACCGGTGATCTTTTTCATGTCGATGAGGGCGGCTATCTCTATTTTGCCGGTCGCGCCGATGACCTGCTCAAGGTCGGTGGTCAGTGGGTCGCACCCCTCGAGGTGGAAGCGTGTTTGATGCGGCACGAATCCGTCGCTTCGGTTGCCGTGATTGGTGTGGAGCAAGACGGCCTTCAGAAGACGAAGGCGTACGTTGTTCTCAGGCCTGGATTTGCTGCGAGCGAAGCGATTGCGCAGCAGCTCCAAGAGTGGGCGAGGGCGCGACTTGCGAAGTATAAGTACCCGCGGCTGATCGAATTTGTTACCGACTTGCCGAAGAACGATCGCGGCAAGGTCGACAAGAAAGCGCTTCGCGCACGTGAGCTCCCTTCATGAAGCTGCTTCTCGCAGAGCTCACGACGACCGAGACGGCCGCACTGCTGCAGTCGCAGCGGTCGTGCGTCCTTTTGCCGGTAGGGAGCGTCGAACCTCACGGACCCCACTTGCCGCTCGGCACCGATACTCTCATCAGTGAAGTTGTCGCGAGGCGTGCTGCGGAGCAATTGGTAACCGCGGGAGTTGCAGCGGTGGTGGCTCCGACATTGCCTTATGGCGTCACCGAATTTGCGCGCGGTTTTTCGGGAGCGATCGGTATCTCGCCGGCGGTGCTCACGTCGGTTCTGACCGAAGTCGCGACCGCGTATCTTCGCGATGGGTTTTCTCACGTTTGCATTGTGAATAACCACCTCGAACCTGCTCACGACGCTGCTATCCGCGCAGCCGCTGCGTCCCAACCCAAAGGTGCAGTCAGTGTTGCCTGCCCGCTCACACGAAGATGGGCCCGCACCCTGTCGGACGAGTTCAGGCGTGGCAACTGCCACGCGGGACGGTACGAAACTTCGCTTGTCATGGCGGCAGACGCTGTCGTTCTTGGGCACGATCAGTTGGAAGGCGTCAGAATCAGTCTTTCGGATGGGATCTCGGCGGGCAAGACGAGCTTCATCGAGATGGGTATGACGGCCGCCTATACGGGCACGCCCCACGAGGCGTCGATCGCTGAAGGCGAGAGCTTGTATGAGCGTCTCGTCACGATGACTGTGACAGAAGTGCTTGAAGGCATGGACCAAAGGAATATCGCGCAATGAAGACGTACGACGCGAAAGAGCAAATGGACGCCGAGATGATCGCCACCATCACGCAAATGATGGAGAGTCAGGCGTACCGTGAGCTCGCGGCCGC
>JAHFDY010000032.1:0-5611 GCA_023248735.1 Myxococcales bacterium | reverse complement strand
ATGGACCAAAGGAATATCGCGCAATGAAGACGTACGACGCGAAAGAGCAAATGGACGCCGAGATGATCGCCACCATCACGCAAATGATGGAGAGTCAGGCGTACCGTGAGCTCGCGGCCGCTCAGATGTTTGGCTACGGGTTACAATTTGTTCCAGAACTCAAGTGGCTGAAGTTCATGACGTGGCACATCACCGAGGAGATGGAGCACTACGAGGTTGTCGTGCGAATGTACAAGCGCTTCACCGGCGAAAGCGTTGAGCCGCGGGTGCAGGCACGGCTTGGCAAGAAGCCGATCGACTTTGCACAGAGTTGGTTCGAACTCGCGATGGCGCAGTTCCTCTACGATCGAGGTGGCTTTTGGCAGCTCAAGGAGTACGACCAATGCGCCTACCTGCCCTACCGTGAGATCATCGAGAAGATCATCAAGGAAGAAGCTGGGCATCAAGGCCTCGGCGAGCGGATCGTGATCGATCTTTGTCACACCGGACAGTTCGACGACGTCAAGCAAGTTTACTTCGACAAGTGGTTCAAGCAGGGCATGCTCTCGTTCGGCAGGCCGAACACCGAGGGCAATCGCCGCGCGATCGAGAAGGGTCTCAAGAAACGAGATTCAGGGATCGTGATGCAGGACTTTGTCAACGACATCAAGCCGGCGGTCCTTGCATGTGGCCTTGCATTTCCCAAACCGAGTGACGTCGGGCTTGAGGTGCCGGCGTGGCTGAATTTTGGGCTCGATGGGGTCGCTCCCGCGCCCTCTTCGACGACGACGGGCGGTCTGGTTTAGACCCGAGCTCGAAAGAAAGAGACGCCGCGCATGCGCACGCCGGTTGTCGCGGCTCCATGTGCCACTATTTCCAGAGAAATCGGGCTCCACTCTGGTATGGTTCGCCGCCTATCCCCATCGCCTATAGGTCGTCATGAGTACAGAAACATCCGAAATCACGGAAGTCGTTGCGTCGGCGAATCCGATGCCTGAGGCAGCCTCGGCTCCTTCGGTTGCGCAATCCACATACACAGCCGCTGCGTTGGCCGGCGACGAAGATGGTCCTCAGCCAGGCAACGTCGCCGTTGCAGCGCCCGACGACGGTGATGATGAAGGCGATGACGATGGGCCCGCGCCTGGCAATGAAGTCAATCCGGTTGACGGTGTGACCACAGCTGAGACCGCAGTTGGGACGACGGGCGCGACAGGCGCTCCCGGTGAGGGTTCGCCGAGGAAGCGCAAGCGGCGTCGTAAGAAGAAGCATGCGGGCGATGGCGCACAAGCCCAAGGTCCGGCGCCCGAGGGATCGAGCGCCGAGGGCGAGGGGCACGTGGCGCCTGGCGAAAGCAGGAACGGCAAGGGCGGAGGCAAGAACGATCGCCGCGATCGAAAGCCGCGACCCGAACGCGAACGGCCTGCGTTCGCCGCCGGTGACGTCGTCTTTGGCAAGGTGATTGAAATCACCGACGAAGCGCTATTCGTCGACCTATCCGGCAAGGGCACTGCGATCTTCGACTTGCACGAGATGCTTCTTCCCGAAGGCGCGGCTGGCGATGAACCCGCAGAGGCCACTCCACCCGAAGCGCCACCTGCGCCCGTCGCGAATGAAGTGAGTGCTGAAGGTGCGGAAGCTCCAAATGAGTCGATCGCAGCTACGAATGGTGTCAGCGAATCGTCCGACGTCACGCTGGCCACCTCGGTTGAAGCGCAAGTTGAATCCGCAGTTGAAGTCCCGGCTGAAGCGCCTGTACACGTCGCACCGCCGGCGCGCTCAACTCCACCTGTTGCGCCACCGATCGTTCTCGAGGAAGGCGCGCACTTCGTGGGCATCATCCACAATGATGGTTCGCGCGGCGGCCTGATCGTGCTCACGCGTCATCCGCGTCGCTTCCAAGCGGCGAAGGTTGTCGCTGAGAAGGCGTCCAAAGAGGGCACGCGTGTGCTTGGCCTCGTGACGGGCGTCATCAAGGGCGGCGTAGAGATCGATGTTGCGGGTCTGCGCGCGTTTTGCCCAGCCTCGCACATGTCGCTGCGCATGGGCGCTGACCTCACGGCGTTCGTCGGCCAGCGACTCGAGTTCGACGTGGCACAATACTCAGCGAGGGGTCACAACGTCGTGCTCTCGCGTCGCGGGCAGCTGGAGACCGAGGCCGCCGAGCATCGTGAGATCGCGCTCGCACGGATTCGCCCCCTTGTGGGCCAGGCGGTGGATGGCATCGTACGGAGCGTCGTCCCGTTTGGTGCGTTCGTCGATCTAGGCGACGTCGAAGGTCTCGTTCCACTCATGGAGATGAGCCACAACCGTAGCGACGGCCCCGCCGACGTGTTCAAGATTGGCGAGACCATTCAGGTACAAGTCCAGAAAGTTGACGACAAGGGCAAGATTTGGCTCTCGCGCAGGGCGCTCATCGCCGACCCGTGGGCGAGCGTCGCCGAGAAGTACAAGAGCGGCTCCCGCCACACCGGCAAAGTGGTGCGCATGCAGCCATTTGGTGTCTTTGTTGAACTCGAGCCTGGCGTTGACGGACTCATTCGCATGATCGACCTCATGTTCACAGACAGACCTGTGAGTCTGACGCGGTTCGAACAGCCGAACGAAGTCGTCAAGATAGGTGACGAATTCGAGGTGATCGTTTCGCACCTCGAACCCGGCGCGCATCGCATCTCGATCCACCCTGCCCTTCAGGGTGAAGCCGCCAGTGAGGCTCCTCAGCGCGTGCAGGTCTACAAGAGCGCGAAGGCGGTTATTCACACCATCGATCCCGCGATGCTGCACATTCGTCTGCTCGGCGTGACCGGTTGCAATGCGCGCGGCGTGGTTCTCGGTTCAGGTACGGGAACTGAGCGCGGGACTGACCTCAAGAAAAAATTCAAGGTCGGCGAAATCGTCGAAGGCAAGATCATGGAGATTGAGCCACGACGAGGTGAGGTGAAGCTCTCTCTACGCGCGCTCAACGACGACCAAGAGCGCAATGCGTTCAAGCAGTATCGCGACCAAGCCAAGCGCGACTCGAAGGTCACATTTGGCGATTTGCTCGCGAAAAAGGGCCTAACGAAGGCGTGATCGGCCGACTTGACGGGCACAGAGACGCCCAAACGGCGATTGTTTAACACTTTCGGTTGCAGCGGGTACTGAGCTGCAATGGTTCGCCCCTTTCTTATCGCCGTTGCCGTCGTTGCGGCTACCTCGCGTGCAGCCGCGGATTCCGCTCCTGCGGCGGAAAAGGTCACGCCCGTGGTTGTGCGAGTAAGGCTGTTCTCGGACGATCCTGCGCTTTCCGTGGCCAACGTGAGTGTCAAGGTGGCCGCCGAGCTCCACCTCGAGGTCGTCCCCGACGGTTCGCCGAGGGCTGCGTTCGCCACCGCTACGGTGACGATATCGTGGAGGCCAGCGCGTGGTGAACTCGCGGTATCTTTCAGCGACCCGTCTGGGCGAACGGTGAGTCGCATCGTTGATGCACCGAAGTCGGCGGACGCGGCGATTGCGGCGGCCGTGCAGTTGGCCGCGAACCTGGCGCACAACGAAGCGGTCGATATCTTGGGGCCGAAGCCGACCGTGGTGATGACACAAATCGTGCCGCCGCCACCCGCATCTCCGATCGTTCCAAAAGTTGACTATGTGTATCGTCCCGTGGTGGCGACCCTTTTTGCGCCTCTGTCGACATCGCTTGGACGGACGGACGTTCGTACAAATTTCGAGATCAATTTTCTCCACGGTCGAGTGGCCGAGCTCGAAGGTATTCAGCTTGGTATGTCAAGCGTCGCAACGAACCGTGCCGACGGGATGCAGTTTGGCTTTCTGTTTTCGTACGCCAAGTCGATGAGCGGTGTGCAAATCGGCGGCGTCACGAGCCTCGCGCCTCGCAAGGTCGCGGGCCTTCAAGCTTCCTGGGCCTTCAATTACGGAGGCGACGTCGACGGGTGGCAATCGACGTTCGGTGTCAACGCCGCTTTGGGTGACGTAAACGGCGCTCAGACGGCGGCCGTGAATGTCGCCAGCAATCTGACTGGCCTCCAAATTGGAGGCGTCAACGTCGCAAAGAAAGTCCGCGGCGTTCAGGTTGGATTCGTCAACGTGTCTGACGAAGGGGCAGTGCCGATTGGTCTCTTCAACGTGTCAAATGACGGCGGCATTCACCCGATGGTGTGGTCATCGTGGCGCTCTTACTTGAACGTAGGCGTGAAATTTGCGACGCGATATGTGTATTCGGTCGTGAATGTATCGCTCGACTATTTTGGAGCAGCAGCCAGGAGCGCACTCACCAGCGAAGGGATGGCGGGGCTGACGACCGTCGACAGTGGGTGGTTGTTAGGGCCAGGCGCGCTCTTTGGCGTCCAATTTCCCGCGGGCAAATTTCGACCTTTCATTGACGTCGGTGCGACCGTGCTCGTTCAGCCGGGCACTCTGAACCGGCCACTCCAGTACGTGCCCGAAGGGAAGATCAGGATAGGAGCTTCGTACGAGATTCTCCCACGCGTTCGCCCATTTGTTGGTGCGGGCGTCAGCTCGGCGCACTACCGACGTGGTGAATACACGATTTCGCCTGACTTATTTGGTGGCTTTGAGTTTTGAGGAATGCGATCGACTATGCACGCCGTCTTGTCAAATGTTGGAATGAGGCCTGAAGTTACGGAGGCGGACGATCTCGTCTTAGGCCTCCTTGCGGGCGACCACGATGCGCTACGAGCCTGCTACTCGATGCATCATCAATCCGTTCGCGCCTTCGCTAGGCGATTGACTGGCGACGCGGACGTTGCTGAAGACCTGGTGCACGAGACGTTTCTGTCGCTCATGTCCGCTATTCGTAACTATCGTGGCGACAATACACTGCGCAGCTTCATTCTTGGCATCGCCGTGCAGCATGCCCGGCATCATCTACGTTCCTCGGTTCGAAGGCGCAGCATGATTGATCGCGCTGGAGAAGCGCCACCTCCTTCGAGTCCTACGCCCGAGACAGCGACATCGCGCAAGCAACTCGCGGCGGTGCTGACTCGCGCGCTCGATAAGCTGCCTGAAGATCAACGAATCGCATTTGTGCTTTGCGAAGTCGAAGAGCGAACGAGTCGCGAGGTAGCAGCCATCGTGGGCGCGAAAGAGGAGACCGTCCGAGCCCGCTTGTTTCACGCGAAAAAGAAGCTGCGGGACATCTTGAACGAAGAAGGAGAAGGGCGATGAGCAGGGCGTCCCTCGAAGCTCTCACGCGAGCACTCCGTGAAGACCACCAAGGCGACGACGATGTGGGCGGCGCTGAAACGATCGATCGCGTCGTTGCCGACTTGAAGCGCAAGAAGGTGACCTTCCTGTCGATGCGACGAGTGCCCATCCTCTTAATCGCGGCCGCGTTTGTCTCGGCGACGGCACTTGCTGGCGCAAAGGGAAGGCTCGGGCCGATGCTGGCAGCGTTTGAGCGATTGATTGCGGGGGATAATCAGGGAACGGCGCAGCAGGCGCCAAGGGAAACGGTGAGTGCCCCTTTGCCGGAGGCCGTACCCACGCCAATTGCGGAGGAGACATCGGCGATGCCCTCGCCTTCAACATTTGCATCATCTGCGATGCGGCCCATCGTTCCATTGCCTGAGAACAAGGGCGCCGCTCCTGTCGCAAGTGTCGTCGTTGCAGCGCCAAG
>JAHFDY010000194.1 GCA_023248735.1 Myxococcales bacterium | reverse complement strand
GTGCGCGGGTCGAACGATTGTTTCGTACTTGCCTTCGCAAGGCCTGAGTAAGGGACCGGTGTCTGAAGCCGGGCGACACATGCAACGCGATCGATGGGAGTCCATCGGATTCCGCCCGAGCAAGTTGCCTTAGAGTCTTACGCCCGCGTCACGATGGGAGCAGTTCAAACATCATCGCCAGCGTAGACCAAAGGCGAACCATTTTTCGCTCTAGCCCAGGAAGTTGGCGCAACACCTCGACTTCGACGGCGCACTGCGAAAGTGGTAGTCGAATGCCCATGCCCCCTGATGGTTGCTTGATCCGAAAGGCCCTTCCAACAGACGCGGAAAGACTTGCCGAAGCTGAGCGCGTGATCGCAAGGGTCCCTGGGAGACTTGCATCGAGGCCTCATGAGCTGAAAGACGAAGCCTTCCGAGAGAAGATTCTGAAACTCAGCAAGAGCGACAACGGCATCTATCTGGTCGTTGAAGACAAAGGTGTCATCGTCGGTCATGCCTTGCTGGAGCCGCTCGATTTAGAGGTGACCGCCCACGTGGTGCGGCTCACGATTGCGATTCATGAAGGCTCTCAAGGCATGGGCTACGGGAAGAAACTCATGACGGCGCTCATCGAATGGTCCGCAACGAATGCGGCGATCGAAAAGATCGAACTGCAAGTGAGGTCGTCGAACGAGAGGGCCATCGCGCTCTACAAGCGCTTTGGATTTCAAGAAGAGGGACGAAAGCTCAAGCGCCTGAAGTTGGAAGCCAATCGCTATTTGGACGACGTCTACATGGCCTTGTGGGTTGGACCGTGAGCTGCGTCGCGCGCGGCCCCAAAAGATGCAATGTTGATTGAATCGCCCCACCGCCCAAGCTCAAATCGAGAGATCATGACGACGAAAACGGCCACCGACAGCGCAACCGCTTCGAAGAAGATCACAAAGAAGATCGAGGACCTCGGCGACTGGAGAGGCGAGACGCTCGCCAAGGTTCGAAAGCTCATTCACGACGCCGACCCCAACGTTGTAGAGGAATGGAAATGGGAGAAAGCCAATTCTCCAGGAACTCCGGTCTGGTCGCACGACGGGATCATTTGTACCGGCGAGTCATACAAGCAGGCCGTGAAGCTCACCTTTGCGCGAGGCGCCTCGCTCGATGATCCGAAGCAACTGTTCAACTCAAGCCTCGAGGGCAACATGCGCCGCGCAATCGACATTCACGAGGGCGAAAAGATCAACGAGGCCGCGTTCAAAAAGTTGATTCGATCTGCGGTGGCCGCCAACACCGAGGCGCTTGCAAAGCGCGCATCGAAGAAAAAGTAGATCATGGCTGCGCGACGACTGACATCCATTGGGAACGCAAAGACGAAGGCTACGCGCGTGAGCAAGCCAAGGAAGGCGGTCACGAAAGCCAGCCCGGCACGCCTCGCTGGTGGCAATCCGCAAATCGCGAAAGCCGACGGCGACGCTCCCGTGGAGGCCTACATCGCCGCGATGCCGGACTGGAAACGCGATGTCGGTCGCCGACTCGACGCGCTCATCGCGCGCCAAGTGCCCAAAGTGAAGAGGGCGGTGAAGTGGAACTCGCCTTTCTACGGCATCGATGGCCAAGGCTGGTTTCTCGCGCTCCACTGCTTCCAGCACTACGTCAAGGTGACCTTCTTCCGCGGAGCATCGCTAAGACCGACTCCACCCGGGCCCAGCAAAAATAAGGATGTGCGCTACGCCGACATTCGTGAAGGCGAGCTCGACGAAGGACAGATGGCGAGCTGGGTAAAGCAGGCGGCTGGGTTACCGGGTTGGGTTCCTTAGACGCCTCTGAGGTCAACACAGTAGGCACATCTGGGCTTTCCACAGATGCGCGGGCGGTCTACGCAGGAGCGCACATGTCCAACGTTTTGGTCGTCGACGATGATGTAGCCATCGCAACCCTGCTCGCAGACCACCTCGAGCTCGCAGGCCATGCGGTGCGGGTCGTTCACGATGGGAGCCAGGCGCTCAAAGGCCAACGCGCAAATCCGGCCAGTCTCCTACTCCTCGATGTCATGCTCCCAAAGATGTCGGGCCTCGACCTCTGTCGCACGATTCGAAACGACGCAGGACCGCAGCCGTTGATCCTCATGCTCACCGCACGCACGACCGAGGAGGACTCGATCCTCGGATATGAGGTCGGCGCCGACGACTACATTCGAAAACCCTTCGGCGTTCGAGAGCTTATGGCACGCGTGCAGGCCACGTTGCGCGTGGCAGAGAGGGCCGCATCTCCATCCGACCGCGAACGGAGGAGTGCCATCGTCCGTGGCCCTCTCGTGATCGATCCCGAGGCTCGAACGGTAAGGGTCGGCAGCGCGCGGATACGCCTCACCCCCAAAGAGTTCGACCTGCTTGTCCACCTCGCGCAACGATCAGGAACGGCGTTTTCTCGCGAGCGACTGCTCGAAGATGTTTGGGGCTACGCGCACGCGGGATACGCACGCACGATCGACAGCCACATCACTCGGGTCAGAAAAAAGTTGGCCGAAGGCGGACTCCCCGGAAACGTTCTTCAAGCGGTGCACGGCATTGGATACGCCTTCCGTGAGACCGCATGAAGGCGAAAGTCGCGGCGCGTCCGCGCGTTGCTCGAAGGGTCGCATCCGCAATCCGCATCGTGCTTCTGATGGCGGGCATCGCACAGCTTGTCGTGGCCCTCGTCATCATCCAAACCAAGACGGCTGAGATCCGAGAACAACTCGTTGCCGATGGGCTTCGCAGCCTTCGACTCGCGGCAGAGGCGGGAAAGCTCAACGAGGCAAGCTTGGAGGCGAATTTCGGCGATCTTCCAGGCCACGCCATCGTGACGTACCGAGAGGGTGGAGAGCTCCTCGCCCGAAGCTCCTCCGATGTCGAAGTGCCCACGCGACTCGACCGATCCCAGCTGATCGCGATAGCAGCGCGCCCTGGTCGCCCGATTTTTTTTGAGTTCCACGCACTTACCCCATGGGCAGTTCATGGCGGTATCGTCTCTACGCAGGGACCGGGCGGCATCATCGCCGTGGGCGTCTTCGATCGGTGGTCGAGCGCTCGTCTCGCCGAGGGACTGGGCGCGGGACTGCTCGGAGGCTGGGTCGCATCGATTGTCGTCGCGGGGATCGCGACCCTTTTTCTCACGCGACGAATCATGCGCGGCCTCGAGCAAGCCGAGAAAGTAGTACGGCGCGTCGCCTCCGGAGAGCTCGGCACGAGACTGCCTTCGTATGGCGACGACGAGATCGGAAGATTGGCGGACGATTTCAACCGAATGGCGGACAGTCTCGAACAGCACGTCGAGAGCCTGCGCAAAGAAAAGGAAGCCCGGCTTCGACGCTTCGCAGATTGGACGCACGAAGTCGTCACGCCGTTGACGAGCGTTCTCGGGTACCTCGAGTCGCTCCAGATGGAAGGGTTCGATGAGGCGACGCGTAAACGCTACGTTGCGACAGCACACGAGCAAGCTCTCGCACTGAAGGCGTTGAGCGACGACCTCGCGACCCTCTCACGCCTCGACTTTGAAGGACTCGAGCTCGCCCGATCGCCAGTGGACTTAGGCGCAGTCGCGCGCGGCGAAGTCGAGGCACTCTCCGCGGCCGCAATCGCCAAGACGATCGCGCTCACAATCGCGTCCCCAGATTGTCCCGTCCGAGTGGAAGGCGATCGTCCCAGGTTGGCTCAGGTCGTGCGGAACCTTTTGACAAATGCACTTCAACACACGCCCGAAGGTGGGCGGATCGTGGTTGACGTTCGCGTCGAACAAGATCGCGCGCTATTGGAGGTGAGCGACACCGGAGAGGGCATCGCCCCCGAACAGTTGGCGCAGCTCGGCGAGCCATTCTATCGCGTAGACACCTCGCGCGATCGGCGCACGGGGGGGCGCGGCCTTGGCCTTGCGGTTACGCGGGGCATCGTCGAAGCGCATCGTGGGACCTTACGGATCCGCTCAGAACTGGGCCGCGGCACGATCGCTTCCGTCGATTTTCCGATGCTCCCGTGATCGCAAGCACCCACCGCTGGGAGCGGAACCCGCGACGTTCACAAAACGTCCACAACCATCTCTGCACTGCCATGCCAAGGTACCTCTATGCACCGATCCAGCAGCGCAATGGCCTTTCTCCTTTGGAACTTAGCCCTGGTCCTTCCACCGACGGCGTGCTCACCCGCTGCTCCGCCCGCGAGCGATCTTGGTGCGCTGAGCATGCCTTCGGTCGTCACCGCGCGCGATGGCGCCACAACCGCTCAGATTGGCGGACGCACGCTTTGGACGTTTGGCGATACGCTCATGTCCGCAGTCGGCGCCGATGGATGGCAGTACCGCTCGGCAACGGCAGGATGGGGCACGGGAACCACGCTCGGACTCGAAGAAGCCCTTGACGCCAAGGGAACGCCTTTCCAGCTTATCCCCTATACCGAGAGCGAGATTGCCTACAACCGATCTGGAGGCCCCCAAGAGCGTTACGCCCTCTGGCCCACAAGCGTGCTTACCGACGTCGACGAAAGCGCCCTCATCGTGTTTCAAGAACTGAAGGTTCATCCGGGCGAGCTCAACTACGAGAACGTCGGCGTCGGTCTTTCGCATCTTCGTGTCGGCCAAACGCAAGCGTCACGCGACGCGAATCTTCTCTTCGCTGCACCAGAGCGCGCATGGTCACTCGGAGGAATCCGCGACGCCGGATTCACGTACCTCTACGCTTGCGATCCGGTCTCTGGCGTCCTCGACCAAGAGTGCCGCGTGGTGCGCGCGCCTTCAGAAGCCGTCGCATCGCAGTCGTCGTGGCAAGCATGGGACGGCACGGCATGGAACTCGGATCGTTCGCGCGCCGCCATCGTGTTTCACGGCGCCCCAGGTGACGTGTCGATCTCGCGCAATGCTCACACAGACGGATTTCTAGCGGTCTACAGCGGCATTTTTTCGAACGATGTTTTCTTCCGAACCGCCGCGCGGCCACAGGGTCCATGGAGCGACGCGCAAAGGCTCTTCACCGCGCAAGCGCCCACCGACGGACGCACATGTTACTCCGCCAAAGAGCACCCCGAGCTCTCAACAGACGATGGAAAAACGATCGTTGTCAGCTACGCGCGCTCGCTGGGCGGCTTCCGCGGTGAGGTGCGGCTCGCAAGAGCGAGCCTGCCGTAGACCGGTGCGTCCACTGAAGGTGACTGGCATCTGGACTGCGCGCCACCACCGCTATCGGTTTGCTCACGAACACAGGAACCACGGGCGACAAAAAGGTCGCGCTACCTTGGAAACAGAACCATGAAATTAGGATTTGCTCTTCTTTGCGTGCTCGCATTTCAGCAATTGGGATGTGGCGGAACAATTTCGCCACCGACGGACGACGCGTCGTCTCCGGCCACCGATTCGGCAACGAAGGCACCCAGTCAAACGGAAACTGTATCCACCTCAGATGCCGCCGCAGTTGATGGGAGCACTCGGCCTCAAGCTTGCAACGTAGTCGCCGATGTCGGAAGCCACGTTGCATGGAATAACGTGGCTTCGGTTCCACCCACTCCGAGCGGCGGAACGATTGTTGACGGCACCTACGTTCTGGTCGATTTGACAACCTACACGGGGCCCGGTGGAAAGCAGGGACCTACAGGTGAGACGGTCAGAAGCACCGTTCAGATCGCCGGCAACGTGAGCCAGGTCGTCTCCGAATTGAACGGGAGCACGAACCGCAACACGATGACCTTCACCACGAACTCTACGTCGATTGCCCATACGGAGACTTGTCCAGGCAAAAATACGCACTTGAGCGCGTTCACGGCATCGGAGTCGACCATCAAGGTATTTGTCCGCGGGCCAAGCGCGTCGGAAACAATCGTCGAAACGTACGCAAGGAACTAACGATCCCCCGGCAGAGCCGGAGTCTCCCGCTTACGCTAGAACTGGCTCCCAGTCTGGCTTGCGCAATCGATACTCATCACCGATTAGAGATCGTCGACCCTGTATCGAGTGAAGGTGAACTTTTCGTTGCGGTGCTTGGCGCGTCGAATCTCACGTATTCGGAAGCGACGTGGTCGCCATCGAGCAGTAACGCAGTCTGAGAGCCATCCGGAGCGAAGCTCCGAGTGATCACGATGGCGCGTTTTGTGTGATCAGTTTGCGCGGAATAGGCATCCCAACAAGCGTCGCTTGCGATCTCCCAGTTTCGCCTTGCGCAGTCGATGGGGTTCGGTCACTACAGGCACGCACGCGCATGCATGACCGGGAAGAGACGGCCGAGCGCGGGCGTCTTTACTTCCGAGGTTCCCACATGCGCGCCATCTTATCTTTGCGATCACTGAGACGTTGTACAATTCTCGCAGTGCCGGCACTCGCGTGTTGCAACCCAGCCAGCACACGCGCGGTCCCTCTTGAGGTGACAGCCTCGAACGGACCTCAAATCCAAAGCTCAACACCTAACGTTGCAGCGCCACCGGTGCTCTCGACGGCCTCACGTGCGCGCGACGACCGCGCGCGATGGAAGGCAGCGCTGAAGTGGTCTGACGCGTGCGAGGAGGCCTTCGCGCAAACGCGTGCTGACGCGCGCGATGCTCAGCTCGAATTTTACGAAGTCGCGCCGCACAAATATATCGTCTCTGTCGGTTGCGCGGCGGGCGCCTATCAGCCGTCGCAAGTCCTTGCGCTGTGGGATGAATCGACCATGCCTGCAAAAGGAAGACTCGTGCGCTTGCCGTTGCCCCCCAAGTACGACGACGCAGAAACGTTTGGCCTCATTTCGAGGAGCGCAAATGGGAAGGGCCTTGAGTTCATGCACAGGTCGAATGGGCTCGGCGACTGCGGGTTTCTCGCGACATATCAGTACGCGAACGATGGCCTCTCGCTCGTCGAGCTTCGCGCACGAGACGTGTGCAAAGCCAAGTCAGGCAACCACAGTGACCCGCACGAGTGGGCCATCATGCCGATCAAAACCGCACTTGAGTGCGGCCCCACAAAGTGCGACGCCAACACCGAGGCCTGTTGCGCAACGCCCGGCAATACCGACAAGCGGTGCGTTGCAAGAACACCTTCCCTCGAGACGATCGAGGTCTCAACGTCCGATCAGAAGCGCAAACTCCTCGATGCCGCAGACGCTTTGTGTGGTGAAGCGAGCGCGCATCTCGCGCTTTGCAACGACTCGTCCACTTGCGCGACCGGCGCGATTTGCTGCGGAATCGATCACCCGTCGCTGGGTGTAAGCGCAAGCAACGGCGAGGTTCTTCGCTGTTCGAACAACCCTGAAAAGGAGTGCCACAGCATCGAACGCTGTACCACAACATGCCGCACACCCGGCACGACGTGCAGCCGCGGCGGCTATTGCGTCAAGGCATCAACGAAGGGCGCTTGCAAGCGCTCAAAGGACTGTTCCGCCGGAGCGATCTGTTTGAGCGACGGCACAGGCAAAAACGGTAGCTGCGTCTTCAACAATGACAGCCGGGCCAACTACGGTGTGGTGTGCGCTGACGATTCCGATTGTGCAGATCCGCGTTCGGACACGCCGTGGGCCACCAACGAGGACAAGAAGCAACCCATGGTGTGCGACCGATCACAGACTTCGGACGGATCGCTACCTCAATGCCGACGAAAACACTGAAGCACGTTGAGCAACGTGGGCGGCGACTTGAGCACCGTTGCACTGCCACGATCCAACTTACCTCCCCAACGCCGCACCCAAAAACGCGCTGATCGCATCGTCAACGACGCGCCGTGCGCGACCATTGCCGGCTTGCGTTCCACCAAGCGCGAGCGCCGTCGAGCCGCTTTCCGAAGCCTGCGCAGAATACGTCGACGTTCCAGGAAACCACGCAAGACCGTGACCCGCCTCCGGGATACAGAGGCTCCTGTCCGCATGCGTTTTCGCGTGGCCGGAACTCTCGAGCCGCTTCATCGCGACATCCGCCAAGTCGCACGATGGCCACAGCTGATCGTCCGCACCTCCGAGGAGAAGCACTGGACCGCCAATTTTCTCGACGGAGATCGTCGCCGCAGCCAGCGATCCGGCGTCGGCATGCGCAATCGAGGCGGTAAACGTCTCGCGATAGGCCTTTGTGCGCGTGCCGTCTGGCTGCACGATCGTCTTGGGACTCGAAAA